>NZ_JBDGLI010000004.1:314973-460129 GCF_057655955.1 Pseudomonas sp. Soil_N_39 | reverse complement strand
TCCACGCAGGGGTTGCAGGCTCTGCATCCAGCCCGACGCCGGGCCGGCTGTCAGATACGGCATTACAAACACAGTCAGTCATTGCAAGGATCTCCCAATCTTAATCGCGACCCGCAGTCTAGGCGCGAGAATCTGGATGATCTATGATCGAAAACCTCAATTTTTTGACCAAAACACCTGAACGATGCCTACCGATCAGTTTGCCCTCTCCTCGGATCTCATCAATGAGCTGCTGCGCGGTATGCGCCTGCGTGGCGTCGAATACCGACGTATCCAAGCCGGTCCAGCCTTCGGCCTGGGCTTCGCTGACAAACCCGGGCATGCCTGGTTCCACTTCCTGGCGATCGGCAATGCGGTGCTGCGGATGGAGGACGGGACAACGTACGCACTGTCTGCCGGCAACGCCGTATTCATCGCCCATGGCGCGGCTCACCAACTGCTTTCCCATACGGACGTGCCTGTTCAGGACGTCGACCGTTTGGATGGCGCCCCCCTCGGTGATGCCGTCAGCGCGGTGGAGACCGGAACCGATGCAGGCCCCACGCCGAGCACCCTTTTGTTCAGTGGCTGCATGGAATTTGAACTGGGCAGTATCCATGGCCTTGGCCGGCTGATGCCGGGTCTGATGCTGATCGATGCCGGCGGCCAGCGTTATCCCGGGCTGGTGCCTATCCTGACCACCATGGAACGCGAGGTCAGCGCCGCACGTATCGGCTTCGCCGGCATCCTCGCGCGTCTGGCCGACGTGGTGGCCGCCATGGTCGTCCGCGGCTGGGTGGAGTGCGCCTGCGGTAATGCCTCTGGCCTGGTCGCCGCATTGCGCGATCCACGCTTGGCCGGTGCGCTTCTCGCGCTCCATCAACAACCGGGGCGCGACTGGACCGTTGCGCAACTGGCGGAGCAATGCAATACCTCGCGCTCGGTCTTCGCGGACCGTTTCCAGGTGACGATTGGCATGGCCCCGCTGCGCTACGTCACCGAACTGCGGATGCGGCTTGCGAGCCAGTGGCTGACGCTCGAAAGGCTGCCGATTGAAGAGGTGGCGCAGCGCTTGGGCTACACCTCTCAGGCCGCGTTCAGTCGCGCATTCAAGCGCATTACGGGCAAGACGCCTGGGTTAAGTCGTCAGTCGAGGCCGTCCGCTGTTCGCTGAAGCCGAGCGAGAGTGGTGGGTGAGCCATATGAACGGCTTTGCGCTGTTGGGGGCATTTGGTGGTTTTCGGCCAGAAGCGGTCATTCGTTCAGGCCGCTCCAGGTCTTGCCTTCATCGCTGAGCCTCACTGCTTCCGCGACTTTTCTAGGGTCGAAACCGATCCACTCGATAAGCCGGCGCAGCAAGCCCGGGGCTTTCGCGACCAGCCCCTGGCTTCTTGGCACCGTCACCAGATCATGCCGCTGCTCAATGCACTCCACCAGGGCGGCTACCACCTGCTCCAGCGCAACAAACTGCCAGATCCCCCGATGGTTGTTCCAAACCAGGGTAGAAGACGGCCCATCGATGACCGCCTCCATCATCGGCGTTTGGAAGAAAGTCGGGTGGAACGAGCCGACGCCAACGCCATGCTGACGAAGCTCCAGGCGCAAGCTGTCACACAGGGCCCAGACTCCGGCCTTGCTGGCGGTGTAGGCCGTATTCAACGGCGAATGGACGAAAGCCGCCATGGACGAGATGGCCAGTAGATAGCCCTGGCGCGCCTTCACATAGGGCAGCGCAGCGCGGAAGGCGCGCGCCACGCCGTTGAGGTTGATATCGATGACCCGCTCAAACGTGGCGGGGTCAATGTACTCCAGGGCGACCACCGAGCTAACACCAGCACCGGCGACCACTACATCAATTGCGCCGAAATGCTGCGCGGCCTCCTTCAGCGCTGTTTCCAGACTCTCAATTGAGCGCACGTTGGCCACCCAACCGGCAGCGACATCGGGCCCGCCCAGGGTGACAGCCATGGCATTCAGGCTATCCGGATCGAGATCCAGCAAGACCAGCTTCGCGCCTTTGTCGCGCAGGGCCTGCGCGGCGGCCCTGCCGAGACCACCGGTGGCACCAGTGATGGCGATGACGCGGTCGTTCAGTGAATAGTTTTTCATGGGTGAACCTTAAGCAAGTAGTGGGGCATCAACCTGGGGTCTGGTTGCGAACAGCCTCTTCCAACTGGTGGAGCAACCGTTGCAGGCTGGCATGGCGTGCCAGATGCCAGTCGGTGAAAACGTTGAACAGGCCGCGCATCAGGGAGATGGGCGCCCAGCGAGCCGGTACAACGATGCGCGGCTGGCGCTTTTGCAGACCGCGCACCACGCCACATGCCACCTGTTCCGGTGCAATCGCCCGGTGCAGGAAAGCCGGCAATAGGGTCTCGTTCATCTGGGTGGCGATAGCGTTGCCGCCGAAGGCGACTTTGGCGATGGCGGTCGCCGTCCAGCCGGGATAGAGCACGCTGGCGCTGGCCCCGGTCGCACCCAACTCGGCGCGCAGCGAGCGGGCCAGCGACTCCACCGCCGCCTTGCTCGCGGCATAGGGGGCGTTGGCCATGCCGTTCAAGTAGGCATAGGTCGATGACGTGACCAGCACCTGGCCCCCGTTGCGCACGACCTCCGGCAGTGCGGCACGCATCGTGTGCCACACACCCAACAGATCCACCTCAATGATGCGGCGGAACTCCGCTTCGTCGCAGGTGCGTAGGGTCGCCGGTACGCCCCGCCAGGAGATGCCGGCATTGGCGAAGGCCACATCGAGACGGCCGAAGCGCTCGACTGCTTGGCGTACCACTGCCTTCGCCGCCTCGGCGTCGGTGACGTCGAACGCCAGCGGCAACACGCGTTGGCTGTTGAACTCCTGGGCCAGCTTGCTCACCGCGTCCTGCGAGGTATCGGTCAACACCAGGCTGGCGCCCTGCACATACAGTTCGCGTGCACTGGCGGCGCCAATTCCGCCCGCTGCGCCGGTGATCAGCACCACTTTGCCTTGAAGGTCGTACATATTCTTATCTCTTGGTTGGGATGCTTGGCACGTTGCGTTTGAGGAAGTCGAGTTGGTCACCCACCACCTGCTCGAAGGCTTCGCCCACATAAATATCGAAGTGCCCATGGGCATAGCGCTTGATCTCATGGCGTGGCGCGCGCCGAGCGTGACGCAGCGTCCGCTTCGCCGGTGCCACGCTGTCGGGATCACACACGCAAAACAACACGGGGGCCTGGATACGGGGCGTACTGCGCCCGGGGTAGTAGCAAATGATGTCCAAGGCAAAGCGCGCGGCGGCCTCTTTGCGGATACGCGTACCTGGAGGGATCAGCCCGTTATAGCCACTCCAGGCATCCGGCGAAGTCATGAATGCCGTATCGCCAGGTTGACCGGCAAGCGGCACCAGAATGGGTTTGGCGCCGAACCACGAGCCGATACGATCGGCCAAGGCCAGCACGGTGAGGCGAAGTGACACCAGCGGTTCGGAGGCAAGACTGGAGCTCAGGCCGTCGGTGAAGGGACATTGGGAGATGACAGCGGCCACCCTGGCATCGTCGGCGGCAGTGGCCAGCACGTGGCCGCCACCGAACGAGGTGCCCCAGATAACCACCAGCTGCGGGTCCACATCCGCGAGGCTGCGGGCGTGATCTATCGCGGCTTTCCAGTCGTCGAGCTGGCGGTTGATATCCAGCAGTTGGCGTGGCTCGCCCTCGCTATCGCCGAAGTGGCGATAGTCGAACACTAGACAGGCGTAGCCGGCGGCGGCGAAGCGTTCGGCAAAGGCAGGCAGACGCATCTTGCGCGTCCCGCCAAGCCCATGCGCCATCACCACCACCGGGAAAGGTCCGGCACCCAGTGGGCGGTAAAAGTCGGCAACGCAACGCGAGCCGCTGGAGAAGAACTGGATGATCGTTGGTGCCAGAAGATCGGTGATCGTGTTCATGAACGGCATCCGCTGCAATGGCTGGAGTGCCGTCATTTTCGGCCGCTGCCGTTAGAAAGACTTGACGGTATCCGACGACTCGCTTGACACTTTGCGCCAAACAACAAAAGGCCAACCCACCCAAAGAGGCCCGATGAGCCAGCCTTTGTATAGGCGAGTGGTGCCCGAGACCTACGTGCAACTGCTCTATGAATACCTGGAGGCGCTCGGTCATGAGCCCGAGTCGGTACTTGGCCAGCCCTGGCCCACACCTGCCCAAGAGGGTGGCGGCGGCGTTGACGTGGAATGCTGGGATCGCCTGCTGGTGACAGCGGCGCGAATGTTGGGCGATCCACTGTTAGGGCTGCACCTCGGTCAAACCATCAGCGCGCGGCATATCGGTGTGCTCGGATCGGTGCTGCTGGCCTGCGGAAATCTCGGTACAGCTCTGCAACGCCTGGAGCGCTACATTCGCCTGGTGTACGACGTCATTCCCATGACTCGCCGCGACGGCGACGGCTGGTTCGAACTGGCTTGGGATGTCAGCCAGTACCAGCCCGGCCCCTTGGTGAACGAAACCGGTATGGTTGCCATAGTGCAGTTCTGCCGTGCCCTAGTGCGCGGCACGGCCAACCCGTTGCGGATTGATTTCAATCATCCTGCCCCCCTCGACATCAGCCCGTACGAAGCCTTCTTCGGTTGCCCGGTACGCTTCGGTCAGGCCGAGGCGGTCCTGCGCTTCTCCGCGCAACTGATTGAACTGCCCTTTAAAAGTCCCGACCCGGCGCTGGTCTCCCTGTTGGAACAACATGCGGATCGCCTGCTGACCCAGTTGCCACAGCAGGATGAGATCGTAGAACAGCTGCGCAAGGCCATCACCCGTGCCTTGCGCGAAGGTGAGCCGAACATAGAGCGGATAAGCCCCCAACTGCGCATCTCCTCACGCACGCTACAGCGCCGTCTACAAGAAGCCGGCACCAGCTTTCGCCATGAACTGAACCTGGTCCGCCACGAACTGGCGCTGTCGTACCTGCGCGATCCACGCCTGCAAATCGTGGATATCGCCATGCTGCTGGGCTATTCGGAGCACAGCGCCTTCACTCGCGCCTTCAAGGATTGGAGCGGAAGGTCGCCCCATGAGGCCAGGCAACTCAATCCGGAGAATTACTGAGGGGGAAGTGCGCGGAATTAAGGGATCCCTCAGGGACATGACCCGCCTTCTTACTAGCGGCAAAACACTTCATAAGGTGTACTGCGCGCACCATGCGACAGACCCACACATGCTGTGGTGCACACAGCCCCCTTACACGATAGCGTCTTCTCTTGAGTTTGATGCCGGCCTTCGATTAGATATGAGGCGTAAACGTTGACGTGAACAGCACGATCAAACACAGGGGAATAGCACTAAATGGCAAGGATAGAACCCGTTTTCGGCAGCATCAGCAGCGAAATCGAAAACCCATACCAACCGGGCGACGCCCAACTGATTGACGACGAGGTTGTCACGTTTTCAAAACCCAGGATTCTTGATTTTTCCGGGCGTATTTCTCTGGCGCGCTTCTGGCTGATTCGTGTGCCCTTGGTGCTGGTTCTTCCGGGCATTTTGCTGTGGTTCTTTATGGTGGGGTTGCGCCATCAACTGGTGGTTTTGGTGATAGTCGGTGTCACCGTTGTCGTTCCTGCCATCCTGCTCGACGTGTCTCTACTGGTACGCAGGGCACGTGATCTAGGCTGGAGTCCGATATGGGGAATTCTCTTCGTGTTCCCTGTTATCGGCTTTGTGATAACGCTTCCGCTCATCATGCTGCCGGGGCGTAAAGCGATCAATAAATACGGCCCGCCCAATCCACCTCTCTCGACGTTGGTAAAGCTACTTACCGCGCTGTTGGTGGTGCTGGTGCTTGTAACTTCAACCGTGCTAGTTGCGTATTTTCCCCAATACCACCCACCGGAACTCTACAAGTGGTTCTTTAATGCATTGGTTCAGGCATAACGTTAGCGTATGCGAAGTCCATGCTTCGCCTCATTGCGCGGCGCCAAGTGCTCAGGTGCCTTTGTAGAGAGCGCTGCGCGCACCACGCGGTAGCCCTGCGTACGCCGCGGTGACGTCCATTGGGAAAAGAGAGCAGATTTGTTTCTCTGCTCTAGACGTCCGCTCTTGGCCGATTCTGTTGAAAAAGTAGCTCCCCTGTCTGGCCTGCGTGCAAAATCTTCGCATCGGCCAGCAGGGAAGCACACAGCATGAAGGGACAGTTATCGAGTGGACAGGAACGGCTGTTTTACTCGTTCAATCTCGAAGATCACATCCCAACCAATCACCTTCTGCACAGCATTGATCAGTGTCTTGATCTGAGCGATCTGCGCCATTACCTCGCCGACTTCTATAGCCCGATTGGGGACGGCGATCTGTTTCGCTGGTTGTTCAATGAAGTGCTGCGTCGCTGCATGGACGCAGGCCTGGTCAAAGGCGAAGGCTTTGCTGTGGACGCCAGCATCATCAAGGCGGATGCGAGTCGGCAGCGCGAAGTACCGGGTGATGAGCCGGTCAACTGGAGCGATCCGTCCCTGAAAGAATCGGCCGAAGGCGTCCGGTTGGAATGATGGAGTCTGGCCCAAAAGCAGATGCTCAGCAGTACCCACAGTGCCCCTAAGCAAAGCAGCGGCTGAACGCCTTAACGACAACACAAGCACCCACTGATCAGCGGCCGATCAGGGTCGTTTTCAAAAAATGTAACCACCACTTCCATGCCCGTCCGGGGCGGTCCCATCTCACAACGCCAATCGGAGCCCCCCTTCAACCAACAACAACTCTTGTCATCAAATCTGTCTTCGCCGTCCCAGGGGAATCTGACCTTGATCCTTGCGAAGCGCCGATCACTCTGGATCTCTTCGTCTTCCAGCGCGATGACTACAGCGCTCTGGTCGCTTGGCATCCGAGGTTTTTTGTGGGCCAACGACGGACGATAGGACACATTCCATGGAAGAACGATAAAGCGGTTGCGGTAGCCCTGATGAACGTCATCTTCGTTGTCAGTGTTGCCACCGGCGACGTGCTCATCCAATACCTGTGGTTGCCGGCCTTCGTGGATGACCTGGGTCAACAGCCATGGGGCGTTCCACTCCTCGCGCGGATGGCCTGAGATTTCCACTACATGGCCGCTGACGAAACGAGTCTGGTCACTCTGCCCTTCAGCTTGGCGATAAGCCGCATGGCGGCGCTCCCTGGTACGAAGACGTATCTGCTTGCCGTGTTCATGACCGGTGAAACGCTCCGGCCTGCCATCGTCTTCAATGTCCAGCTGTTGCTCGACATCATCGTTGTAGTGCGAGATACGACGGGTGAGCTGTCCCAGACGCAGGTTGATGCGCTTGATCAGTGGCTCGTTGACCAACCTATCGTGCTCTTGCCCATAGGCAGTGGGTTGCCCAATCCTGGGGAAAACCGTCTGATCATCACCAAAGACCAGCACGTGGCCTTGAGTGCTGTGCTGGAAGTGAAAGTGGATACCTTCTTCTTCGCACAAGCGCTGAATAAAGTGCAAATCCGTTTCGTCGTACTGGGTGCAGTAATCACGCTGAGGGTAGGTCGCTTCCAGATGAAACCGATAGGCGTCACCCAGGATGCCGTGTTCTTCCAATATCAAGGCAACGATTTTCGGCACCGAGAACCGTTGATAGATCCTCTGGTTGATACGGTGACGCAAGTAGGACAGGTGCGGTACGAGGGCCAAGCGGTAATGTGTCAAACGCTGGCCATGACCGCTTTGTGCAATGTGGTAGACCCGTCCATGAATGCCGTTGTTCTTCGCGTCTAACGTCAGAAAAGCCTCTTTGTCGAAGAGGCTTTCGAGATCCAGATCAGACCGCTCACTCACACACTCCACGTTGAAGAGGTAAGGCCTGTTGATCCCCTCCTCTCCAGTGAATGCGAGCACTTGAAAATCGTGTTCGAAACCGTTGATGGTCAAACTGAACTGCGTTTGATTGGCTGGGGTGAACATCCGCTGTTCTCTTTTTACATAAGGCGGCGCAATGGACCGGAAGACACCGGACTGATGAATTGGCAGATAACCAGCCCTGCGCCCCCGTATATCGGCGTTTACAGCTTACTTTCCAGACATACAACTCAAAGCCAGATCACACACCACTCTTCACTTTGGTCCAGATCCGTGTGCGGATTCGCTCCAGTTTCAAGGGCAGTGGTTCAAGTGGAATAAGTGTAGCGATGGTCTTCTTGTCTGGATAAATCCAAGGATTGTCTCGCAGCTTCTGCTCGACAAACTCGGTGGCATCCTTGTTTGCGTTGGGGTATAGCGTGTGGTTTGAGGTCTTGGCGATAATTTCTGGTCGCAACATGTAATTAATGAAGGCCATGCCTGCCTTGGGATGGGGCGCATCTTTTAGCAGTACCAGGTTCTCCGACCAGGACAGCGCGCCTTCGCGAGGAAGACTGTAGTTAATCTTGCGTCCCGTGTTGGACTTCTCGTTGATGGCCTGTGCAGCAAGGGCACCATTGGCCCATCCGACCACTGCACAAATATTGCCGTCAGCCAGGTCGGCGTCGATTCTGGACGAGTCGAAATAAAGAATGTAAGGACGGATTTTCAACAGTAGGGCTTGAGCTTTCTGGTAATCATCCGGGTTCTTGCTATTGCTAGGGAGCCCAAGGTAGTTCAAGGCAATCGAAATGATCTCACTTGGAGAGTCAAGCATTGCCACGCCACACGACTGGAGCTTACTGATGTTTTCTTCTTTGAAGATCAGGTCCCAGCTATTCACCGGAGCATTATCACCCAATGCTGCTTTGACTTTGTCAACGTCATAACCAATGCCGGTAGTGCCCCACAAATAGGGTACGGCGTAGCGGTTACCAGGATCATTGACCGCGAGTTGGGACAAGATATCAGGATCGATATGTGAAAAGTTACTCAGTTGATTGCGATCCAAAGGCTGAAGAACTCCCGCCTGGATCAGGCTTGGCAACACATTGGAGGTCGCCACCACCACGTCGTACCCGGTGCGACCGGCCATGACTTTGCTCTGCATGATTTCGGCGCTGTCGAACGCATCCATATGCACGCCCGTGCCAGTTTCCTGCTCAAATTCCTTTGGCGTCTCCGGCGCAAGCAACCCGAACCAGTTATACAAATACATCCCCGGTTCTACAGCCGCCACAGATGTGCTTATCCCCGCACAGAGAAGCGAGGCCGAAAAAATGGTTCGCAAATGTGACTTTCTCATGCAACATCCTTGTCAAGACGATACGCCCTCATGGCCATCGTAAACCCTAGCAGCGAATATACCGAGTGTTACTGAATAGTAAATACCTACGAATACTTACCTTTGACCTGCGACTACCTAACCCTAAAGGGGTAGAAAATGCCGTTTGACCTCCATAGCCTGGCTTGGCATCGATCGATTGGGAAGCTGATCATGCAGTTGAATCGTCCAGACTTCTGGAGTTCACTGGTTCGCACATTAAATGAATATGTACAGATCGATAATTGGGTTGTATTGATCTTCAGCAATCAACACGTGCAGGTCGTCAGCCTTCCTGAAGTAGCGGATGCGGAAGAAGTTGACGCATTCATTCATCGCTACGTGAAAGGTCTTTACTTGCTGGATCCGTTTTATATCGCTAATCGAGAAAACCCACAGAGTGGCTTCTTCCACCTATTGGACATTGCACCGGAATACTTTCTTGAAACCGAGTACTACCACAAGTATTTTGCACAATACATCTCCATGGATGAGGCACAGTACAATGTCCAGCTCGACCCCGACCGAACCTTATGCATTTCCATCGGCAGCAAAGTCCGTTTTAACCAGGAACAAATAACCCTGCTCGACATCATCAAACCGTGGGTAACTGCATTGATGCATCAGCGCATGGGGTTTGAAAGTGACGTAGAGAAAACGCTGACCGAGCCGCCTCTGTGGCCAGAAACGGTCAACCAGCTTGGCACACAAATAACAGCACGGGAAAGTGACGTACTGCGCTTATTACTCAGCGGTTTTTCCAATAAAGAAATAGCCGGGAAGCTGTCCCTCTCGGCGGAAACCATAAAAGTCCACCGCCGCAACATTTACGCAAAATTAAACATCAAGTCACAATCAGAGCTGTTTGCTCGATTTTTCATGCCAAAACAGAATGTTCCCGCTACCCATTGAAGTCAGGGCATCAGGCTACTTGGCGCTGTCACGCGCCTGCTAGCATCAAGTCCAGATTCTGCACCGCCGCGCCAGCGGCGCCCTTCCCAAGATTGTCAAACACCGCAGCGAGCAAAACCTGCCCGGTCTCATCATTCTCAAACACCGACAACCGCAAATCATCAGTCCCGTTAAGCGCCTGAGGATCAAGGGTCGTCAGCGCTTTGGCTTCCTGCATCGACATTACGTGTACATGGCGCGCATCGGCGTAGTGCTGCGTCAGACACGCATGCAACTGCATCGCGCTCACGCCTGGCGCCAACAACCGGGTTTGCACAGGTATGGTCAGCACGATTCCCTGTCGAAAAGCGCCATAGGCCGGCACAAACATCGGCCGCTCCGTCAGTCCGCTTTGCTGCTGAATCTCCGGAATATGCTTGTGTGCCAGTTCCAGCCCATAGACCTGAAACGCCGACGCCTGTGCTGCGCCCGCTCCTTCATGCTCTTGCACGCCGACCCGCCCTTTTCCGGAATAACCCGACACGGCATGAATGTTCATCGGGTAATCCCTCGGCACTAGTCCGGCCTCCAGCAATGGGCGCAGTAAGCCTATCGCCCCCGTTGGATAGCAACCAGGGTTGCTGATCCGTCGCGCGGTGGCAATGCGCTGGGTCTGCTGCGGATTCATTTCCGCAAAACCATAGGTCCAGTCCGGATGGGTACGGTGCGCCGAACTCGCATCGATCACCCGAACGAGGGGGTTTTCGATGGACGCTACAGCGTCGCGCGCGGCTTGGTCGGGCAAGCACAGAATCGCGATGTCGCAGCGGTTGATGGCTTCGGCGCGACGTTGTGGGTCCTTGCGATATTCGGCGCTGAGGGTGAGCAGCCGCAGATCGCTCCGGTCGTGCAGACGTTGATGGATTTGCAACCCGGTGGTGCCTTGGTCGCCATCGATGAATACAAGGGGACTTGCCATGGGCATGCTCTCGAACAGTGGAAATCAGGAGTCCCAATGTTCAGCGAGGCGCTAAGATAGGAAAAGTTGAATTTATAAACGCTGTAATTCAGTTTTTCTGAATAAGGACGCACTTATGCGGGAAATCAGCCTGGACCGTCTGCGCACGTTGGTGGCGATTGCCGACCTGGGATCGTTTGCCGAAGCAGCGCGTGTGCTGCACCTCGCGCCACCCACCGTCAGCCTGCATATCGCCGACCTGGAGGCACGGCTGGGCGGCAAGCTGTTGTCGCGCACCCGTGGGCGCGTTCAGCCTTCAGCGATAGGGAACACGCTGGTGGAACGCGCGCGGCGCCTGTTGGCGGACGCGGAGCAGGCGCTTGAGGAAGTGGAACGTCAGGTACAGGGATTGACCGGGCGTGTGCGGCTAGGCGCGTCCACCGGGGCCATCGCACAGTTGCTGCCGAACGCTTTGGAGACGTTGAACCAACGCCACCCCGCGATCGATGTGCAGGTCGCGGTGCTCACCTCCCAGGAAACCCTGAAGAAGCTTGCCGAGGGCTCCTTGGAGATCGGTCTGGTCGCGCTGCCGCAGCCGCCGGTGAAGGGCTTGCGGATCGAGCCGTGGCGACGGGACCCGGTCATGGCCTTCTTGCCGGCTCGCTGGGAATGCCCGGCTACCGTGACGCCCGGTTGGCTATCCGCCCAGCCGCTGATTTTGAACGACACCACCACTCGCCTTTCGCGCTTGACGTCGGAGTGGTTCGCCAGTGACGGTCGACAGCCTGTGCCGCGCATTCAATTGAATTACAACGATGCGATCAAGAGCCTGGTGGCGGCGGGATATGGGGCGACGTTGTTGCCCCATGAGGCTTCCACGCCATTGCCCGATACCAGGATCGTCATGCGGCCAATAAAGCCCTTGTTGTGGCGTCAACTGGGGATTGCCCACCGTCGTCAGGACATCGAACGGCCTACGCAACACGTGCTGGATGTGTTGTGGGAGTTGAGTGCGCAGTAATTTTGTCTGGGCAGAGGTATTCTGCGCGGCGTAAAAACACGATCCAGGCCTGCGGGGTGCAACCGCTTGTCAAGGCCCCTCGAATGGTCCTGAAAGACGGCGCATCAGGAGATTTGCATGTTGTTTGGACATCGGTTCGAGCGCACCGCGCAGGATGACCTGCACATCCATTCGCGCAATCTGGTGCAGAACGCATTCGTGCTGCTGACAGGCGCGCTTGCCTTCATTTTGCCGGTGGCGTTCGCCGTGTTTGTGATCGCGGATGAAGGCTCGCCCCTGACTGACCTGGATCCGCTGACTTCACTGCTGTTCGTGCTCGGGCTGTTGCTGATTCCTTCACTCGGCCTACTCCTGATGGTGTACACCGGCATCCGCGAGACCTTGCTGTTATCGCGACGCGACGGTGAAGGCAAGCGCCGCACCCGAAACTTTTTTGGGCGTCGCGAGCGTGTTCATTCGGTCTTTAGAATCGATACCCCCAACTACCTCGAACTTCGCCGCCCCCCAGATGCCGAGCCCGCCTACACCCAGCTGTGGCTGGTGATGCGCGATGGCACCGAGCACCGCCTGACTACTGACAACGTTCCGGTAGTGCCGGGAAGTCAACGCACCGACATGTGGCTGCGTGAACTGGCCGACTACCTGAACGTGGCAGTGCCCACCGAAGTCGTGGTGGGCTCGGCGGCGGCTGTGAAGAAGGCAACCTACAGGCGCGCTCCAGCCCCAACCAGCGGTAAAGCGGTGAGGGAAGCCAGACAGCGCAAAACCAAGGGGCTCAAACCTTCCGATGAGTCCACCGAAAAACTCGGCACACCCGCACGCGCCCTGCTCCTTCTCATGGGTGTTTTCCTGGCACTATTGGAGCTGAGTCACGTCATCGCATTGGTGCCCGCTCTGTTTGCCGGACGGCTGCGTGTCGGCGGTCGAACGGGCACGACCACCTTCTACTGGGCCGAGCAACCGCTCACCTTCTCATTCAACATGCTGGTGGGCATGGCCGAGGTGTTGATCATCGGACTCATCGCCTGGGGTTGTCTGCACATGGCGATCCGGGGCCGGATGAGTTCCAATCCCTGAAGGTGGTCAATTCGGCCGTCGCTCGGTCAGAAACGGTGAGCAGGAAGCTGCCCCGTCAATATGGTAGACCCTCGGCTCTTCCGAAAAATATTCCTCCAAGCCCATCATGAACAGCCGATGGTCTTCACTCTCTTCGAAACCCGGCGTGTGATCCTCGAGTGACTGCCATTGCACGATCAGGTTGAATTGCTCGGGGGTCTCAATCCCTTGCGCTAGTAGGTGACCGCAGTAACCCTTTGCGCGGGTGAGCAAGGGAGCGACCTCGGCAAATGCACGCCTGAACAGTTCAATGCGTTCTTTGTAAATGGGGAGCAGAGCGATCTCATAAATCATGGCGTTCCTCGAAAATGACTTGAACGGTTAAAAGTGCGCACTTACGCGATGAGCGATGGCTCGACTGCTATCGCGATTTTTCCTTGAACGCCGTTGTTGGGACTCTCCAACCGGGCATGGGCGAGCGCAATGTCGGCAAGCGAATAGACGGCGCCAACGTGTGGCCGCAGCTGACCTCGCTCGACCAATGCGCTCAACTCGTCGAGTTTGCCGCGGTTCTGTCTAGTGAAAACGAAGTGATAACTCGCGTTCTTGCCCCAGGCCTGGACAAGGTTTTGTGGCTGCGCAATGTCCACGATCGAGACAACGCGGCCAAGCTGTGCCAGCGCGTCGGGGCTGCGCGACAAGGTATTGCCGCCGATGGTGTCGAACACAACATCCACTCCGCGACCACCCGTGTCCCGCATGATGGCGTCGACGTAGTCCTCCTTTTCATAGTCGATGACCACATCGGCTCCCAGGCTTCGCACGAACCCAGCGTTTGACTCACGCACGGTCGTGAACACCCTTGCCCCCATGGCTTTTGCCACCTGGATCGCCACATGACCGACGCCCCCCGCGCCGCCGTGGATCAGGATGCTTTCCCCCACTCTGAGCGCCGCACGCACGATCAATGCTTCCCATACCGTCCCGCCAACCAAGCTCAGACTTGCCGCCTCCAGATGGCTCAGCGAGGAAGGCTTTTTCCCGATGATGGTTTCGGCGGCAACGTGGTACTCGGCATAACTGCCTGGCCCGTCAAATATCTGCGGGGTGTACCAGACTTCGTCTCCTGGAGCGAAGGTGGTCACGCCTGGCCCAACCTCTTCGACGACGCCCGATACATCGTGTCCGGTAATGGCCGGCAGTTGCACCAAGTCGGGATAGTCGCCGCGTCGAACCTGGTAATCCAACGGATTGATGGAGGTTGCGTGCACTCGCACCAAGACTTGTCCGGTGTGCGGTACAGGCTTGGGCACATCGCGGAGTTCGAACGATCCCGACCCACCGAATGATTTAAGTACCATTGCTTTCATTGCAAAACCCTCGAATCTAGAAAAAGGAATATCGAGATATCTCGATATTTTACAGTAAAAAATTACAGCTCTTTCCCTATGACCTCGGCAAGCGCGCTGATGGTTGCTTCATTGCGTTTGTAGTAGGTCCACTGACCGATACGCCGGACTTCGACCAAGCCCACTCGTTGCAGCGTTGCAAGGTAACCAGACACCGTTGACTGCGACAGGCCGATACCTTCTTGAATACTGCTGACGCAGACTCCAACCGTGAGAACGTCACCTTCATCCTGCGGAGGGAAGTTCTTTGCGGGATCCTTCAAGCCTTTCAAGATTTCCAGGCGTGTAGGGTTCGAGAGCGCTTTGAATATTTCGATCAATTCCATGTCCCGAGAATATCGAGATTTTTCGATATGTCAATACCCTGTTTTGCCCCCCCCCCCGCAGCCCCCCAACATCCTGGGCAACACGCTAATAGAGCCATATCCACACTTCATATAACCCTCAAAGCAGTCTTTAAATGGCAGAATCCCCGTAATCGATCTTTCGGAGACCCCCATGCTTCGCGTATTTGAACAAAGACTCGACCCTTTCCCACCCGACGAAGTACCCCCGCCACCCGAAGGCCTGGCTCGGTTTCTTTGGGCCTGCACCCGGGGCGCCCGCGGTTACATCCTTGCATTCGCGCTGCTCAGCGCCGGTGTATCGATCTACGAAGCCTGGCTGTTTTCCTTCCTCGGCCAGGTCGTGGATCTGCTCTCGACCTGGCAGGCCGGGGGTGAGGCGGCGGCGCAGGAGAGTCGCGTGCTGTGGGGCATGGGCATCGTCATGGTGGCAAGCATCGGGCTGGTGGCGTTGCGCACCATGGTTCAGCACCAGATATTGGCCATCAACCTGCCGTTGCGGCTGCGTTGGGACTTTCACCGCCTGATGCTGCGGCAAAGCCTTTCATTTTTTTCCGATGAGTTCTCTGGTCGGGTCACCACCAAGGTGATGCAGACGGCACTGGCCGTGCGTGACGTGCTGTTCACCCTGATTGAGATCGCACCCGGCATTGGCGTGTATTTCATTGCGATCATCGCCTTGGCCGGCGGCTTCGCCCTGAAACTGATGTTGCCTTTCCTGGCCTGGATCGTGTTGTTCGGACTGGCCATGCTCTACTTCGTGCCCCGCTTGGGGAAAGTCGGACAGGAACAGGCCCATGCGCGCTCATCGATGACCGGGCGTATCTCGGACGCCTACACCAACATCACGACCGTGAAGCTGTTCTCCCACTCCAATCGTGAAGCGCACTTCGCGCGCGCGGCCATGGAGGACTTCAAACAGACCGGCTTTCGCCAGATGCGCCTGGTCAGCCAGTTCGAAATCGTCAACCAAGCATTGGTAGTGGGATTGATCATGGCTGCAGGCGGTTATGCCCTTTGGCTGTGGCATCAGGGCGATGTCGGCGCCGGTGCGGTGGCGGCGATCACCGCCATGGCGTTGCGCATCAACGGCATGTCGCATTGGATCATGTGGCAGATGACCTCGCTGTTCGAGAGCATCGGCACCGTGCAGGATGGCATGGACACCCTGACCCGCGGCCCCAAGGTGCAGGACGCGCCGGACGCCGGGGTGCTGGTGACCTCTGGCGGAGCGGTCACCTTCGACAATGTGAGCTTCAACTACAACGGTGAACGCCAGGTGCTCGATGGCTTGAGCCTGAACATTCGCCCGGGCGAGAAAATCGGCCTGGTGGGCCGCTCCGGCGCCGGCAAATCCACGCTCATCAACTTGCTGCTGCGCTTTTATGATGTCGACAGCGGGCAGATTCGCATTGACGGCCAAGACATCGCCCACGTGACGCAGGACAGCCTGCGCAGCGCCATCGGCATGGTCACCCAGGATACGTCCCTGCTTCACCGTTCCATTCGCGACAACATCGCCTACGGCCGACCCGATGCGAGCGACGCACAAATCCGCCGTGCCGCGGCCAATGCCCAGGCCGATGAGTTCATCAGTCAACTGAGCGACCGACAAGGTCACAGCGGCTACGACACCTTGGTGGGCGAGCGCGGCATCAAGCTGTCGGGCGGCCAGCGCCAACGCATCGCGATTGCCCGAGTGATGCTCAAGAACGCTCCGATCCTGCTCCTTGACGAGGCGACCAGCGCGCTGGATTCGGAAGTCGAAGTGGCCATCCAGGAAAGCCTCGATGAAATGATGCAAGGCAAGACCGTCATCGCCATTGCTCATCGACTGTCGACGATTGCGGCGATGGATCGGCTGATCGTCATGGATGATGGACGCATTATTGAACAGGGTACCCACGCTGAATTGCTCGCCAAGAACGGTATCTATGCGCGGCTGTGGCACCATCAGAGTGGCGGGTTCCTGGGTGAGGATCGGTGGGTGAGCGAGGCGATGGATCAGGTATGAGCGTGGATGGCCTGGAGTGATCTGCAGGTGGATGCTTTGGGTCGTCAGTTGTCCTTCACAACGGGGAGCTTTCGGCCAAAAGCGGACGGATGATTCGCACCGGAGACTTGCAACCGGGAGAACTTTCGCTGGCGGGAGCCGCTGTGTATCATCAGCGCGGGCTGATGCTGCCCGCCGCTCGCTTCCGAAAGGAAAGGTGAAAGCATTTCTTCTCTTCCCAGATCCTATCGCATCTCTTGAGAGTCGAGGTTTGGCAACGCGAGCACCAAAATGCCTCGACTACAGGAGGAACGATGTTTTCAATCGAACAAGCCAAGCAGATGGCCAAGAGGCTGCGTGCCTCGCTAGAGTCGCGCAATCAAGCATTGACTCACTCCACGGCTCTGGAAACAGTAGCGCACCAGTTGGGCTACAAGGACTGGAACACTGCGTCAGCGATGCTTTCCCAGGAAGATACCCAACCCGCCATTACATTCGACAAAGCCATCCCGATATTGCGGATGTTTGACGAAACCAAGGCGCGCGAGTTCTATCTTGATTTTCTTGGTTTCAGCGTCGAATTCGAGCACCGATTCGAAGCTGATCTACCGCTGTACCTAGGTATCAGCCGAAACGGTCTGCAGGTCCATCTTTCCGAACATCATGGCGATGCTAGCCCGGGATCGACGATATTTGTCCCGATGCAAAACATCGAACTGCTCCGGGACGAATTACAGAGCAAACGATACGGATACGGACGTCCGGATATTGTTCAACAGGGCTGGGGCCAAGTTCTGGAAGTGTATGACCCATTCGGCAACCGAATTCGGTTCTGCCAAAGCTGATCCTAGTTTGCGGGCTGGGGAGACCCAGTCCGCTTTGGTTCGACTGCCGCCCTTAGTGACTGGCAGCAATCGGCCATAAGCGGTCATCTAGGTTGAGCGTTATCCGGATTGATTTTGTCTTCGACGTCAAATCTACTCAACAATGCGGCTCCATCCGAAACACCAAGAATCTGATCAATTGCACATATTTTCTGGGTCGCACACTCGAGTTGAAAGTCAGCGTTGCCGTATGCAGCCTCCGCCTCATTGTGGAGCGCATAGGCCATATGGGCCGCGACACGGACGCTCATTGGAGCATCTACATCACTGCCCAGATAATCAGCAAGCAACGTCCTGATCTCTATTAGTGCAAGCGCGAGTAGCCTGGTTTGAGCAGTCTGCATAAACGTATCCCGGGTAACACAACGAATTTGCGAACGGACTTCGCAAGGTTACATAAACTTTCAGATTGTCAAAAGCGAAAGGCCGTTATGGGTCGATAGCTGCCGGACGTGGATGAGCGCTTTCGACCCGAAGCTGCCTTTCAGCCCAAACGAAGAGCCAAAAAAGCCATAATGACCCAGGGTCTGATTCTTCTCGCTGGATGTCAGGAGTGCACATGGCTGAACGGTTTCGCATACGGTTGATGTTTGAGTGGGGAGGCGGTGCATTGTGGTGCGGGAATCAGGTCGCTTTAGCAAGATTCTCGGTGGGATCAATCGAAGAGAAACTGCCATTGAGCGCCACTACTCTCGAGAGGCTGAGTGTAATGACACGCTGGCACGACACCGCCTTGAACTGGGAATACCCACCAGATCCAAGTCCTTGGAATGCGGCCGAATATACGGAATTTGACGACGCTGCCGAGGCTCTGCTTGCGGCTATCCAAGAGGAGCTAGGTGCCGAGTTTGAAGTAGTCTATGAAAGGCTCTAGATGTTTATTCTCGGCACGCGCAAGGCTGGCCGAGGAGCGGTTGATTGACATCAGCGATCATTAACCCCGTCCGGTCAGATTACGGGCCACCTACGAGCCACGGATTGGGTTCGTCAAAGCGAGCCGGTGTCGCCATTTTTCCAGCGAAGAAACCCTCAAACACCAAGTGGAATCTCTCGCGGAAATCGTAGATCTGCTTTCTTTTCAGATTTCGGATCTTGAAGCGATCCTTCCGATCAAAGTGGCAACCGAATAGCAGAGAACTGTAGCTGAATATCTCGAACACCCTATGTGAGAGTGCCTGACTGAAGCTTGTTTCTGTTGCGATTTTATAGAGTGCCCACTCCAGCAGCCAGTATTCTTCACGATCCCAGAGTCCCGCTTCGTGTAATCGTCCGATGAACGAGGCGTCTTCGTATGCTTCGCTCCCAACGAAATTTCTTGCGATCACAGCGTGCGGATCCATGTTAAGCATTTCCATATCGGATAAGGTCGACAGCGTACCGAGGTGCCCGCTCTCGGACAATCTAAAGCACAACTTCCGCGCCCTACATAGCGGAGCGGTTGGCTAGCCATTCACCCATGGAGCCCAGGAAATGCAGGTTTTTGAAATTTTACCGCTCGAGGCTATTGGTCCTGTTCGTCTTGGCGCTGCACGCGCTACAGCGAGGCAAAAAATGGCTGCCATCGGATTCCCTCTCGAGCATTCCCAGGACCGCGTCGATTATTTTTGCGAGTCCTGCGTGCAGGTTTCCCACGGGCCGAACGATGAAGTACGCTTCATTGGTGTCTCCGGAAACCCGAACGTCACGTTCATGTTCAAGGGAGTCGATATCTTTGCGAACTCTGCCACACATGTATTTTCAGTGATGGCTGCTTCGGACAATTCCGGCCAGCACGAATTCTCATCCTATGAATACCTGTTTCCAAACCAAATCCTGACGCTATGGGATGCGGATGAACAATATGACCGCCAAGGAGGAGAAAGCCGTGAAGTCTGGGGTCAGGTCGGCATCGGAACCAGCGCTTACATGGCAGCCATTCGCGCCATCAAGACAGGCATGTGAATGGATCCCGATTGAATGAGAGATGGTTTACAGGGCCATCTTCGAGCAAAACGCGACCCGTTGGGAACGGCAGTTTTCGGCCAGGAGCAGACATTCAGTTCAGAGTGATTGGCATCGACAATCGGCAGTCTCTCGCGTGTTGACACTCGTCTAAACAGCTTAAGATACGTTTTGAAACGGCCGGAAAGCTGCGAAAAACTCCAAATCTTTGACTGCCCTACTATCTGATACGGAGAACCTGTCACTTTGAGTTATGGACAAGATGTTGCAGTTGTTGAGGCCTTTCAAAGGCTTGCGCAATCAATTGGCATTGAGTTTCCAGAGCGCCTCGCGACTCTAATGGGAATTGCACATACAGGAACGGCAGCACTGAGTAGCCTTGAAGATTTTCTATGGCTTGATGCCGAACAGGCCGGGCGAGAAATCAATGAGTGGCTTAATCCTGATGACCAGCAAGGTCGAACCTTTCTTCCCTTTGCGGTTACAGGCGGCGGTGAGCCTTACTGCGTGGTGCGATTGGAAAACGGCGCTTCGGGGATTGCTCAAGTACTTCATTTTGCACAGCCATCCTCATTGGCCTACGGCGATGTCTCTTCGTTCGTGACAAGGGAGTACGTGCGCGTCGCTAGGGATCTATCTTGGCTACCGCCTAAAGCAGACTTCAGTTTTGCACTGAAAAGTGAAATAGCATTAATCCAAGCCGCCCTACTACCCGCAGATTATTCACTTCTTGAGGCCCTGTTCAGTCGGCAGTGTGTGGCTATGAACTACCAGGCTGGGCCTCGAAGTACTCCGAAAACTGTCCAAGCCTTTATTTCTCAAGAAGAAGAGGAATCTCTAGCCGCCCGACTGCGCCATCCGAACCCAATTGAATTCGAAGCTATTCGTGCCTGGATGCGCTAATTGTCCATTTCGTGCTCGGTGCCTAAAAATGGGCAAGTTATTGACCAATCATTGACTGCGATGAAGGGCCGCAATGGGTCGGAAGCAGCCCTTCGCTTCCGACCCGATCCATCTTGGGGAAAATGGAATCTATTCCACCGGACGCTTACCTAGGGTCGATGACATCCAGCTAACGTCAGTCGGGTCCGCCACTGTTCGCGACTAAACGAAGTGGGGTGGCGGCTGTGCGCAGGTTAGTCGACCGGGACGTTAGGAAACCGGCGCACCCGAAAGTGCCCTGCGCACAGCCACCATAAAATCAGCGAGAAAATCGTGGCCTGACTTCAAGGAGACCTTGCGCCTAACGAGATACCGAGCGACTAAACCCGACCGCTGAATTGGCAGCGGTGGACAAAGACTAGGTACCGAAATCAGCAGGCGCAAGGGACTGGAATTTTCTAGGAAATGTCCTGCAAGTCAATGGGTAATATTCGCTCCGTCAATTCCTACAAACTCGTTTAACCGTTCCACCACCGAAAAAGGTTGCAACGTTTGTCCAGCTCTAACGCCCTTTCCGGAGAGATCACAACTCCTATCGCAATCGCATAAATCCGATCGGACGTACCGCTTTACTTAATCTCAACCAATCGCACTGCCTGTGACCCGTCCAGGGATAGGTGAATCACGGCGGCCCGGCTCGGAAAATTCGGCGCATCCTCATCGGTGTTCTCCATCACGGGAATGTCGATCAGGGTCTGCTCACCGGTCGGGTCGCTGACCAATTTGGCATCGAGGTTGTCGATGGCCCGCCAGCTGTCGCCACCGATGCGCATCACGTCCAGCAGGCTGTAGTGCGGCACGCCCTCTTCGTTCTCCTCGGGCGTGAAGGCGGCTAGGTATTGGCTGTAGTTGTTGCCCATGCCGAAACCCTCGATGGTGAAAACCGCAAGGGTGACCTGACTGTCCTCGCCGGTGTCCAGGGTCTGCATCAGTGTCGCTTCGGGATAGCCGGTGGCATAGCTGTCCTTGATGAGCGCGACCAGGTGCCCAATCTGTTCTTCCAGGGCTTTTGGAACGGGTTTCGGTTCAGCGGCGTTAACCAAGGTGCAGGTAAAAAATAAGGCAGCGGTCAGAAAGCGCAATTTCATGGAAGTGAAGTCCGGGGGTGTCGGGAGGTCCGCGCGCAATGGTAGCGGTTGGAAAAGGAATTGGGTGGCGAATTGTTGATGGGTTTTGTGGTGGGGTGCACAACCTTTGTTCGCGAAAGCGATGGGTCAGTTAGCATCAATGTTGGATGTACTGCCGCTATCGCGAGCAAGCTCGCTCCCACACTGGAAACCGGGACAACCGCCATTGTCTATCCATCCGAAATCCCCGTGGGAGCGAGCTTGCTCTGCCCGGCGTCAGGCCTCTGAGCGGATACGTTCGACCAGGCGGGCCTGGAGTTTTTCAAGCTCCTCGGGATCGGCCTTGCCCCGGCCATGCACGCCCGCCTCCTCACCTTCCCAGCGCGGGATGATGTGCACATGAATGTGATAGACCGTTTGCCCGGCCACCGCACCATTGAACTGCGCGACCTGGACCCCGTCCGGCTGCAACTCGTCCACGATAATCCGCGTCAGGCGTTGCACGGCAGCCATCATCGCGCCCAGGACGGCGGGTTCGACTTCGAGGATGTTTCGCGCCTGGGAGGCTTTAGGGATGACCAGGACATGGCCGCGCGATTGCGGAAAGAGATCCAGGAAGGCCAGCACATCGGCGTCTTCGTAAATCTTGTAGCACGGCGCATCGCCGCGCAGGATCAGCGCAAAGATGTTCTGTGGATCGTAATGACCGTGGAGACTCATGTTCACTCCTTGAATGGGTTTGGAGAAGTGGGTTGCCGGTAAGAGATTTAGCACAGTCCAGCGGCAACGTCTCGTAGGCCTGCTTGAAGGTCAGGGCTCGGCTTGCTGGGAATGGTGTTGTATCAGTGGGTGATGTATTGCCTGTGCCACCGTCATCGCGAGCAAGCCCGCTCCCACAGAGGATTTGTGGTGGTCACTCAGTCACTGTCCACCGCCGGTCATTGTGGGAGCGAGCTCGCTCGCGATGGCGGCGGGTCAGTTGGCATCAGTGCTGGATGCCAGGCCGCTTTCACGGGTTTTCTTCAGCGTGACGGCGATTTTCTGCCGCAATTGGTTCTCCGAAAACGGCTTGTGCAGGACCGGGCACCCGGCGTATTCCGCTGGCAGCCCGCTAGCGCCGTATCCGGTGCTGAATAGAAAGGGGATTTGGCGACCGCGAAGAATGTCGGCCACCGGGTACACGCGCTCGCCGGCCAGGTTGACGTCCAGGATCGCCAGGTCCACCTGCACCGAGCCGGCGATTTCACATGCAGTCGCGAGCCGGGCGACCGAGGCCACCACTTCGCACCCGAATTCCTCCAGCATCTCCTCGATCAACAGGGCAATCGCGCCTTCGTCTTCGACGACCAGCACCCTGGTTCCAGCCAATGGGATCATGCCCCAGCCGCTCCAATCAGGAACGCAAAGCGACAGCAAACGCCCTGTGGGGCGTAGGTAAGGTCAAACGTGCCGCCCAAGTCGCGCTCGATGCAGCGTTTCATCAGGCGCGAACCCAGCCCTTCCCGCTCCGGCGGGGAGACCAGCGGCCCTCCACGCTCGTGCCAGTCAAGAGTAAGCAGCGTCCCGTCCGCTTGAGTTTGCAGGTGCCATGTGACGGCTAGCGTCCCCGTCTCGACCGACATGGCCCCGTACTTGAGCGCGTTGATCGCCAATTCATTGAGGGTCATCGTGAGGTTGAGCGCCACGCGAGTGCCGACGTCCACGGCCGCCCCTTCGATCACGACACGGCCCGGCTCATGCCCAAAGACCGGTAGCAGCACTTCATGGGCCAGGGTGTCGAGCGGCGTCTGGCCCCAATGGCGCTTGGTCAAGAGGTCGTGTGCCCGCGACAACGCCAAAAGCCTTGCCTCGAAACGCCTGTAGCCGTCCTTCGCATCCTCGGCATTGCGCGCGGTCTGGGCCGCCAGCGATTGCACCGTGGCCAGGGTGTTCTTGACCCGGTGATTGAGCTCATCGATCAGCGTCTTCTGCCGGCTTTCCGCCTGCTTTCGTTCGGAAATATCGACCAGCATGTTGATGGCACCCACCAGGTTTCCATCGGCATCATGCAAAGGCGTGGGAAACGGCGTGAACGGTACACGGCTGCCATCGGGCCGTTCTGCGATCGCCTCGACGCCGCGTATCGGCCGGTTTTCCTTCAGCGCCACCGCCATCGGGCATTGATCGTGGGGCAGTGCGGTTCCGTCGGTATTGAACAGCTTCCAGGTCACACACCACATGTCACCCAATTGCGGTGTGCGCCCCGACAGTTCGACAGCGGCGCGATTGTAGAACGTGATGCGCCCTTCGGCGTCGGTGGTGTACACCGCGGCAGGCAATGCTTCGAGCAGATTGCGCATGTGCCGTTCGCTTTCGCGGATCTGGTTTTCCATCCGCCGCGCCAGCGTGACGTCCTGCAGCACCCGCACGCCATAACGAAACGTACCGTTGGCGTCCCTCACCGACGAGCTGTGGATGTCGAGGTAGACCACCTCGCCATCGGGCTTCAGAGCGCGCTTGCGCAGCACGTAGTTATCCAGTTCACCGGCCACCTGGCGGGCGTACAACTGCGCATCCTGCGGGATGCAGTCCGGGTGGGTGTAGTCCAGGAATGTCATCGACAGGAGCTCCTCCCGCGACCGGCCCAGCATGTTGCACAGGGCGTCGTTCACCCGGAGCAAGCGACCGTCGGTATCGGCTTCGGAAATCCCGATGGTCACCGCCTCATAGGTCGCCGAAAGCCGGTCATCGCTCTCCTGGCGCGCCGCCTCGGCCGCATGGACGCAGCTTCTGTCGATGGTAAAACAACGGGTGTTGAAGAGTTTTCCGTCCTCGAAGCGTCCGTTTGAAGTGATCGTGACATGTTTGATCGAGCCGTCTTTGGCCCTCAGGCGCGCCGGATAGCTCTCCAGGCAATCGCCACTGCCCAGCTTGGTGAGGATGTCGCCAATAACAGGTTCGTCGACATGAAACTCAGTGATGTGCCGCCCGATGTATTCTTCTGCGTGATAGCCCAGCAGCGCCAGCTCCGCCTTGTTGGCGCGCAGGATGATGCCCTCGCCACTGACGATATGCAGGCCCACCGCACTGTTTTCGAAGAAGTCTTCCAGGTCGGCACTCTTGCGCCGAAGTTCCTCGGCCATGGCGTGGTGTGCCGAAACATCCTGGAAGCAGTTGATCACCCCTTGAATGACGCCCCAACGATCCCTGAGAGCGCGGATGTTCATCAGCGCCACGAACCGCGAGCCATCCGGACGTTGGATGATCACTTCCTGGTTGCGCGACGCAACGCCCGTATCGAGCGCCGAGGCCGTCGGGCAGTGTTCGAATGCCAGCGGCGTACCGTCGGCCTGGAACAATCGATGGGCGCCGCAAAAACGGGCGCCGTTCTCTCCGAGTGCTGGCGCCCTGCCCCACAGCTCCGCCGCCTCGCTGTTGTACCGCACGAGCCACCCCTGGTGATCGCAGAGGTACACCGCACCGGGAATGGCATCGAGCGCGCTCGTTCCCATCGCGATCAAGCTTTCGTACTCACTCGGCGCCTGTGTTTGCGTGGGTAGCTCTTCAATGTTCGACATCAGTCATCCTCAAACCGCCTGGCTGAAGCACCCTCGCTGTCCTTCGCGCCAGGGCCATCGCCCGGGTCGGTGGTTTCAGCTCGCAGAATCCCTTTTAAAGGCCGATACGGCGACTGCTCACAGGGCTTCAATGGAGTCTAGATCGCTATTCATCGGACGAGTTCAGGAAAATCGACGCCATGACCTTCGCGCCTCAAAACTTGAAGAGTGCCTGGGGTGCCTGGACCATTAACGCATGCATCAGCAACGCCGAACACTCCAACGCGCGCAACTGCGCCATGACCGTCTCGAAGCCCACATGTTCTTCATGCTGGGTGTGCGGCCAATCGCTGCCCCACACCAGCCGTTCGGGGCCGAAACTGCGCTCCAGCAAGGCCAACGAGGCGCTGGCGAATTCAAGGTTGCGTGGGGCCGTTGCGCCCAACCGATAGATACCGGACACCTTCATCCACACCTGCCCGCCCTGCCCCAGCGCCATCAATTGAGCAAAGCCAGGTTGATCCAGCCCCAAACGCGCATCCGGGCGACCGAAATGATCGACCACCAACTTGAGGCCCCATGGCAACAGCTGAGCCATCAACCCCGGCAAGTCCACCAGGTTGGCATGCAACTCGACATGCCAATCCAGTTCCGCGATGTGACCCAAAAAACCGTTCCAGGCGGCGTCACGAAAATCAGGCAGGGCCTTGCCCATCAGATTCAAGCGCACCCCGACCACGCCCAGCCGGGCCATGTCGTCCAGCTCGGCGCGGCTGACGTCTCGCTCCACCACCACGACCCCGCGCAACTGCTCCGGTGCTTGCCGTAGCGCGGCCAGCAGGTAGCGATTATCGGTGCCGAGAAAGCTCGGCTGCACCAACACGCCATGGCTCAAGCCGTGGGCGTGCAGGTGGCTCAGGTATTGAGCGAGCGTGGCGTCATAACCGGGTGTGTAGCGCCGGACGGCGGCCAGTTCCAGCTCACGGTTGAACACGTGGGCGTGGCAGTCAATGCCGGTCATCGGCTTGGTACAGGTATCAACCATGGGTTTCATCTATCGACAATAAGGGAAATCAGGCTCGGGCGCTCTGGCTGTCACGCTCAACCACAGGCGCCGATGCCGCAGTGGCTTCCAGGCTACGGCCACGGGTTTCCGGCAGGCACAGCGCTGCGATCACCGCCACGCCGTAGGCAATCCCGGCGTCGATGCCAATGGCCGAGCCCAAGGACATGGAGTCGCTCATGTGGCCGACCAGGAACGGGAACACCGCCGAGAGCACCCGGCCGAAGTTGTAGCAGAACCCCACGCCGGCGCCGCGCACATCCGCCGGGTACAACTCGTTGAAAAACGCCCCGAGGCTCGCCGGAATACCGGCCGCGAAGAAGCCGAGCGGGAACCCCAGGAACAGCATCTGGGTGTTGCTCAACGGCAGGAACACATAACACTGCACCGTGACCACGCAGCACAGCGCGAACAACACGATGTTTTTCCGGCGACCAATGCGATCGATCAACAGGCCACTGACCACGCAGCCGCACCAGAAGGCGAAGATGATCACCGCCAGGTAGCCGCCGGAGTTGAGCACCGACAGGTTGCGCTCGGTCTTGAGGAAGGTCGGCAGCCAGGTCATCACAGCGTGGTAACCGCCGTGCGCACCCAGGCCCAGCAACCCGCCGAACAAGGTCACACGGATCAACTCGGGACGAAAGATGCCGGCCAGGGATTTGAAGAAACTCTGCGGAATGACATTGTCTTTTTTCAGGCGCTGGAAACTGTCGGGCTCTTCAACGTTGCGGCGCACCCAGATGATCAGGAACGACGGCAGCAGACCCACGACGAACATCACCCGCCAGGCCATGTCCTGCGGTACGAGGGAGTAGATCAGCGTGAAGACGCCGACCGCCAGCCCCCAACCCACCGCCCAGGCGCTCTGTACGGTGCCCATGACCTTGCCGCGGTACTTGGGGTTGATGGTCTCGGCCATCAACACCGCGCCGGCGGCCCATTCCCCGCCGATCCCGAAGCCCTGCAGGGCCTTGACGATCAACAGTTGGTGGAAGCCGGTGACGAACGCCGACAGGAAGGTGAAGAACGAAAACCACAAGATCATCCATTGCAGCGTGCGCACCCGACCGTAGCGGTCCGACAGCGTCCCGCCGACCCAACCGCCAATGGCCGAAGTGACCAAGGTCACGCCGCTGACCAACCCGGCATCGCCCTTGGTCAGGGCGAACGCGGCGATCAACGCCGGTATCGCCAGGCCGAACATCTGTACTTCCAAGGCATCGAGCGACCATCCGCCGAAACAGGCCCAAAACGTTTTGCGCTCCCGCGCAGTGACTTGGCGATACCAACTGAACATGCTTCTTATCCTTGTAAGTGGAACGAAAGGCAGCCGAGAGCGAACCGCGCCGCTACAGGGCCAGTCATGGCAAACAAAAAACGATAAGGACAGCGGCGACCGACTCGCCGCTGAACGCCCCTAGCCGGGCTGCGTCAGCGAATTTCCACGCTGTAGCGGAAGTGCTCGGCATGCCCGCGAGAGCGTCGCCACTCCAGAGGGTTGCCGGCGTAGTCCCGCGCCAGGCGCTCGATCACCACCACCGGGCTGTTGACCGGCACCTGCAGCAATCTTGCGTGCACCTCATTCACCGATTCGGCGGTGAGGGTTTCTTCGGCATAGGCAACAACCTGGCCGCAGACTTCTTCATAGATGGGGTAAAGCAACGGGCCTTTTTGACTCAGGTCGATTTCGAGCAAGGCTTGGAAGCGATTACGGGGCAACCAGATTTCTTCGGCGAGCACCGGCTTCACGTCCAGCAGACGCACCCGCACCAGGCGGATCACTGGCGCATCCACCGGCAATCCCAGCGCCTGGGCTACCGCCGAAGGCGCGGCCACCGGTTCCACGGACAAGATGCGGCTCTCGGGAACTCGGCGTTCGCCTGAAGCGCTTTGAAAACGGAAGAAACGGAACAGCGACGATTGAAACTGCGGTCGACGAATGAAGGTGCCGCGCCCCTGCTGACGCTCCAGGACGCCCTCGCTGACCAGCGCATCGATGGCCTTGCGCACCGTACCGGTCGACAACTGGTATTCGGCTGAGAGTACCGCCTCAGTAGGAATCGCCTCCCCCGGACGCCAGCGGTTATTGGCGATCTGTTCAGCCAATTGGTCGCGCAGACGTTGATACAGCGGCAGGCGGACATCACTGGAGAGAGATTTCATTGACCTTATTCACCTTGTTATCTAGTCATATATATGAATATGCAGGCAAGTATTTGCTGAAGGTCGATTGCTTGTCAAGAATGCGCAGGCTAGCTGATTGACAAAGGGTCTCCAGCAGCGAGGCAACGCCTGTTTTTAACAGCGCAAGCCATTGAATTTCACTCGCTCATCGGCACCTTCGCTGTCCGTTGATAAAGCCCGCACTGCGTTGGGGCAATGCCCGGCCCTGCAGCTGAACGCAATTAACAACGTTTAACTCGCACGCCCACGCTGCACGCCCAAGAATGAAGCCCTCTGTTCAGAGCTGTTTTTTCAAGCGGGAGCTGCTGCCCCACCGTACGGTGCGTCGGGCATTGCCCGCCTAATTTCACATGGAAATGAAGCATGTTGTCTGCACCCCACCACTCAACCGTCGCCCTGAAGCCGATCTGGCTGCTTGCCCTGCTCACAGGCAGCGCCGCACCGGCGATGGCAGCGGAACTCGCGCAAAGCACGCCTGGCTTTCTCGACGGGGCAACGCTGGAAGTCCTCAGCCGCAACTTCTACCTCAACAATGACTATCGCTCCCCGACCCCGGCCGGCAAAAGCTACAAACAGGAATGGGCCCAGGGCTTCATCGCCTCGTTCGAGTCCGGCTTCACCCCGGGCACGATCGGCGTAGGTATTGATGTCCACGGTTTCCTGGGGTTGAAGCTGGACGGCGGCAAGGGGCACTCCGGAACGGGATTATTGCCCTTGGATGAGGACGGGCGAAGCGAAGACCAGTATTCCAGCGCGGGTGGCGCGCTGAAACTCAACGCCTCACGCACCACCCTGGCCATCGGCGAAATGACCGTGGAAAGTCCGGTATTCGACACCGCAGACAAGCGCCTGCAACCGGAATACGCCAGCGGCCTGCTGGTCACCAGCCGCGAGTTCGAAGGGGTCGACCTGCAGGCGGGTCACTTCAGCGCGTTCAAGAATCAGGATGCCTCGACCGGCAAGGGTGACTTTTCCGGTTACGGGGCGACGACGCGCAACGGCGCCATCGACTTCATTGGCGCCGACCTGTTCACCAGCCAAGCCCTGGGCGGTGCGCTCTATGCATCCGAACTGAGTGACACCTGGCGCCAGTACTACGCCAACCTGCATACCACCCTTGGCGATCTGTTCCTCGACGGCAACCTCTACCACACCCGCGACTATGGCAAGGCCGTCGCCGGGGCCATCGACACCACAGCCTATAGCCTGAGTGGCAAATACCGGCTCAATGCCCAGGCGTTCACCCTGGCCTATCAGAAAATCAACGGCGACACGCCCTTCGATTTCGTCGGCGGCGACTCCATCTACCTGGCCAACTCGATCAAATATGCCGACTTCAACGGCCCGGGCGAGCGCTCATGGCAAGCACGCTACGACCTCGACCTGGGCACCTTGGGCATCCCCGGCCTGAGCTTCATGGCCCGCTATGTGACTGGACGCGGGATAGACGGCAGCCATGCCCCCCAAGGCGGTGCCTACAACCCGTTCGATGCGGATACCGGCAGCTACCGTCCACAACAAGGGGACGGCGGACGCCATTGGGAGCGCGACCTGGACCTGCACTACATCGTGCAGTCAGGCCCGGCCAAGGACCTGTCGCTACAACTGTCCCATGTCACCCATCGCGCCAACAGCAGCCAGGGCGGCGATGACATCGACCGGCTGTATATCGTCGTGCAGTACCCGCTCAAGCTGGGGCCGTTCTGACGTTGCCACATTGGCTAAATCAGCCGGGTTTTCAACGCATTGGTGCCCTGGTCAGCGCTTGCATCGTTCATGGAGCGGATCGAAGCATGCCCCAGGCATTGATATCGTTGTCATGGGGACGCGTGCGCTACAGTGGCCTGGACGGCGCGGCCGGTCTCACCCTCGCCGGCCTGTTGGTGGGCATCGGCACCCGCTACGGTTCAGGCTGCACGAGCGGTCATGGCGTGTGCGGCCTGTCCCGCCTCTCGCCGCGCTCGATGATTGCCACCGCTTGCTTCATGTTCAGCGGTTTCGCCACGGTGTTTGTCTTGCGTCACTGGCTGGGGGGGTGAACATGCCCAAACTGACTGCCTTCATGGCCGGGCTGCTGTTCGGTTTCGGCCTGCTCCTGGCGGGCATGACCAATCCGAGCAAGGTGCTGGCGTTCCTGGATCTGGCCGGCGCCTGGGACCCGTCCCTGGCCCTGGTGATGATTGGGCGATTGGCACCGCCATCGTCCCGCTGACCTGGGCCCGCCAGCACAGCCACTCGTTGCTGGGCCGCCCCATGCAACTGCCCGCCAAGCGTGAACTGGACAGGCGCCTGATCGGCGGCGCCCTGGTGTTCGGCATCGGCTGGGGCATCGCCGGCATCTGCCCTGGGCCCGTCGTGGCAACCCTCTTGACGGGGCACTGGCAAGCCATCGTCTTCGCCTTGGCCATGCTGGCCGGCATGATGCTGTTCACGGTGCTGGAATATCGCCGGGGCCGCTGAACCAGAATCGCGGCTGATCGACCCTGCCTAAGCCGTTTCTTAACGGAGTTCGAGGCGGAAATTTTTCGCACGCCTGAGAAATAGTCCGGTAAAACTGGGCTCCCCTTGATCGATCTTCCGTAGTACAGTAGGCAAAAACCGATAAATATCCACATTTAGATGACTTGAAGTGCCAAGCCCCACGTCCCATGGACCGCACCCCCGTCATCCTTCCACCGCGGCGGTAACTGCATGATCGACATCACCGAAGTTTCCATTGCCCAACTGCGCGCCGCGCTGGAATCGGGCCAGACCACGGCGGTAGCGCTTGTCCAGGCCTACCTCGCCAGGATCGATGCCTACGACGGCCCCGACACGCCCACCGCCCTCAACGCGGTGGTGGTGCGCAACCCGGATGCGCTGAAGGAAGCGCAGGCCTCCGATGCCCGTCGGGCCAGCGGCCAGACCCTCGGCCCGCTCGACGGCATTCCCTATACGGCCAAGGACAGTTATCTGGTCAAGGGGCTCACCGCCGCTTCCGGAAGCCCGGCGTTCAAGGACCTGGTGGCCTATCGCGATGCGTTCACCATCGAACGGCTGCGCGCCGCCGGAGCCATCTGCCTGGGCAAGACCAACATGCCCCCCATGGCCAACGGCGGGATGCAGCGCGGGGTGTATGGCCGTGCGGAAAGCCCGTACAACGGCGACTACCTCACAGCGCCCTTTGCCTCCGGCTCCTCGAACGGTGCAGGCACGGCAACCGCCGCCAGTTTCGCGGCGTTCGGCCTTGCCGAAGAAACCTGGTCGAGCGGACGCGGCCCGGCGTCGAACAACGGCCTATGCGCCTACACGCCGTCGCGTGGGGTGATTTCGGTGCGCGGCAACTGGCCGTTGACGCCGACCATGGACGTCGTCGTGCCCTTCGCCAGGACCATGGCCGACTTGCTCGAAGTGCTGGACGTGGTGGTCGCCGAGGACCCGGACACCCGTGGCGACCTGTGGCGCCTGCAACCCTGGGTGCCGATTCCGAGCGTCGACTCGGTTCGTCCCGCCTCATATCCGAGCCTTGCCAGCAACCCGGGGGCGCTGGCCGGCATTCGGTTCGGCGTGCCACGGATGTACATCAACGCTGACCCTGAAGCCGGCACGGCCGAGGCCCCCGGCATCGGCGGCCCGACGGGGCAGAGAATCATCACCCGCGCCTCGGTGATCGACCTTTGGGAACAAGCCCGCAAGGCCCTGGAGGCTTGTGGCGCCGAAGTGGTCGAGGTGGATTTCCCGCTGGTGTCCAACTGCGAGGGCGATCGTCCCGGCGCACCGACGGTGTTCACCCGCGGCCTGGTGTCCAAGGAGTTCCTGCACCATGAGCTGTGGGACCTGTCGGCCTGGGCATTCGATGATTTCCTGCGGGCCAACGGTGATCCGACGTTGAACTGCCTGGCCGATGTCGACGGACCGAAGATCTTCCCCCACGACCCCGGCACCCTGCCCAACCGGGAGGACGATCTGGCCGCCGGCATGGATGAATACGTGAACATGGCCCAACGTGGCATCACGCCCTGGGACCAGATCCCCACACTGCCCGACGGGTTGCGGGGGCTTGAAGCGACCCGCCGGATCGATCTGGAAGACTGGATGGAGCGGCTGGGCCTGGACGCGGTGATCTTCCCGACCGTCGCCGACGTCGGGCCGGCGGATGCGGATATCAATCCGGAATCTGCCGATATCGCCTGGAGCAACGGAGTCTGGGTCGCCAATGGCAACCTCGCCATCCGCCACCTGGGCGTACCCACTGTCACCGTGCCAATGGGCGTCATGGCGGACATCGGCATGCCCGTCGGGCTGACATTCGCCGGGCGTGCCTATGATGATTCGAAGCTGTTGCAACTGGCGTCGGCGTTCGAGTCGATTGGCTCCAAGCGCCTGGTCCCGCCTCGGACACCGCCATTGTCGGCTTGATCCGGTCATTGGGGCTGGTCTTGGGGCTGCTGCACAGCCCAGCGGGAGCAAGCTCCCTCGCCACAGGGGTTCAGCTGGGTGACAGAGTGGACCATTCAAACGCCCCCTAGCCACAATTGCCCTCGGGTATGGCACCTGCGGGCTTTTGTGGCGAGGGAGCTTGCTCCCGCTGGACTGCGCAGCAGTCCCTTGACCGGTTCTAGAGCCGGAAATACTGCTGCATGGCAAGGGCAAGCAGGCTCACGGCTTCGTCACCCTGTGACGCCTGGTCTCGCATGAACACCACCTCATGCTCCGCGATCACCGGCAGGCCTTCGAGGATCCGCATGGCATCCGTCACCCGCGCCCGGTCTATCAGGCTGATCGCCAGCCCAGCCTCCACGCAGGCCTTGACGGCCTGGTTGGAGGGGCTTTCCAGGACGATGCGGGTCTTGCGCCCACTTTGCCTGAGGGCCTCCATCATCGCTTGCCGATAAGGGCATTGCGCCGCATGTACCGCCAGCGGCAGCGGCTCCATCGAGGCCGCCATCGTGTGGGCCGGCCCGACCCAGACCGGGGTGGTGGACACCAGTACTTGCGCCTCTGCACTCATCTGTCCCTTCGGTTGGGCAACAACCGCCGCCTGGAGCTTGCCGCGCCGCACCAGGTCCCGTAGCGCATAGCTTGGCGCGGTCTTGAGCTCCAGCACCACGTTGGGCCACGCGGCGGCGAAAGTCGGGAGGATGTCGCGGATGACATGGTCTGCGTATTCATCCGGCACCCCCAAGGTGATGCGTCCCGCCAAACGGGTTCCGTGCAGGTCGGCCAGCACCCGGTCATGGGTGCTCAGCAGCTCCGCCGTCGCCACGAGCAGACGCTTGCCCAACGCGGTGAGGGACACCGACTGATTGTCCCGGTTGAGCAACCGCCCGCCAGCGACCGCTTCCAGACGCTGGATATGCACGCTGACCGCCGCCGGGCTTTTGTGCAGTTGCTCTGCCGCCGCACTGAATTTCCCGATTCGTGCCACCGCATGAAAAGTACGTATCAAGTCGATATCGAGTATGGCCGTCATGATTCAATCTTCGTGAACAACTGATGCATTACATTTTGATTTATTAGATTAGCCGGGTTTCGTAGCCTGTGGGCATGAACCCGAATAAATCGATGACCTGCACTTCCCTGCCCCGGCCTGCCTGGTACTGGCTGATTCCGTTGCCGTTGCTCGAAGCGGCATTGCTTGTGTCGTGGAGTTCCGGCTTCGTCGGCGCGCGCTTTTCCATCGATTACGCGCCGGCCCTGCTGGTGGTGTTCTGGCGGTGCGTCGTGGTCACGCTCGTCCTGCTTCCCTTCGTCGCCAGGTCGCTACGCCGGACCTCTCCCGCCGTGCTGTTGAAGAACGCGGGCATCGGCCTCCTGGCGATGGCGGGCTATCTGGGCGGTATCACCCAAGGCATTGCCCTGGGTGTGCCGGCGGGCTTGGCCGCGCTGGTCGCCGACCTGTTGCCGATGGGCCTGGCACTGCTGGCCGCCGGCGTACTCCGACAACGGCTGGCCTGGCAGGTCTGGGCGGGGCTGCTTATCGGCCTGCTCGGCGTCATGCTGGTGACCCAAGGCGCGCTGGCGTGGGGTAACGCGCCCTTGTGGGCCTATGGCCTGCCGCTGTTGGGCATGCTTTCGCTCGCCGTCGCGACCCTGTGGCAGAAATACCTGCCCGCCGAACAATCGCTGGGCCTGCTACCCAACCTCTGGCTGCAGTGTTGCGTGTCGGGCCTGGCCTTCGCCCTGGTCGAGGGCGTCCATGGCAGCCTGGCCCCACTACCCAGCGCAGGCTTTGCACTGAGCGTATTGTGGACCGCAGGCTTGTCGACGATGGGCGGCTACGGCCTTTATTGGCTATGCCTGCGCCGCGCGACGGCCACCCGGGTCGCCAGCGCCCTGTACCTCAGCCCGCCCATTACGATGCTCTGGGCCTGGGCCATGTTCGACGAACCGCTTTCCTGGCAGATGGTGGTCGGGATGGCGGTGTCCGGGGTGGGCATCTGGCTGGTCGTCGGTACCGAAGCGCGGCAGGCCAGGCCTCAAGCGTCTGGGCGAAAGTCTTAACAGCCCGAACTTGGCAGCGCGATGATACCTGTGGCAGCGTACGCTGGATGTCAAAACACCCCTTCGCGCCCACAGACAAAACGGTAGCCATCATGATCTCCCACGTCTTTTTAGGTATCGCCGATTTTGATCGCGCCTTCGTGTTCTATTCAAAACTCATGGCCGAACTGGGGCTTACCTTGAAATTTTGCGACGCCACGAAAGGCTGGGCTGGCTGGATTGCCGAAAACTCGCCTCGCCCGATCTTCGTGATTGGCAAACCGTTTGACGGCAAGGCAAGCGAACCCGGCAACGGACAGATGGTGGCTCTGCTTGCCGCCAGCCGGGAAACTGTCAGGAGCAGCTACGCAACAGCGATGGCGCTGGGCGGGACGTGTGAGGGAGAACCCGGCTTGAGACCCCACTACCATCCCGATTATTACGGCGCCTACTTTCGGGATCTCGATGGCAACAAGCTTTGCGTCTGTTGCCATGATTCGGTGTCGACGTAGTCGTCGCACCACGGGCAAGAACCTCTATAACCGTTGTGCCGGCCCTCCTGCTGCCTGAGCCAAACTGGCCGTCAGCACGTCCAGTAGAGCAGCGACCTTGGGAAGCATCTCACGGCTTTTCTGCCAGGCAAGACTGATCGCCATCCCATCGGTTGCCAACTGGGGCAACACTTCAACCAATGTCCCTTCGTCCAGTTGCCGTTGGACCAACCAGGACGGCAATTGGGCAATACCGCAACCCGCTAATACCGCAGCCACCAAGCCCTCGCCATCGCCCACCACCAGCTTTGGCGACACCTGTTTGCTGAGTGTTTCGCCCCGATGGCGCCCGGCGAAATTCCAGGGGCTGACATTTCCATCCCGCCAACCGTAGGCGATGCACCGGTGCTGCTCCAGATCAAGGTCAGTCAGGGGCGTGCCATGCCTGGCCAGATACGCAGGTGATGCGCAGAAAATATGCCATTCCCTGCCAAGGTACCGATGCCCCAGCGTATCCGGCCAAACCTCCGCGCCTCCCAACCGGATAACGATATCCACGCCCTCCTGCACGGCGTCGATGAAACCTTCGGAGAACGAAATGTGCGGTACCAGTTGCGGGTATTGCTCCAGGCATCGCAAGACGACAGGCAGTACCTGGGAACGGCCAAAAGCACCGGGAAGGTCGATCCGAACCCTGCCATGGGGTTCGGCGTTTTCAGCCTGTAGCGACAGCTCGGCCTCTTCGAGGTCGGCCAGCACGCCGGTGCAGGTGCGAAGAAAAGCGACGCCTGCATCGCTCAGCGAAATACGTCGAGTCGTACGTTCGAACAGTCGAACGCCGAGCCGACTCTCCAGGCGAGCAATGCTTTTACTGATGGCAGAACCCGTGAGATTCATCCGCTCAGCGGCGGCCTTGAAGCTTCCGGTTTCGGCGACGCAGACGAATACATCGATGCCCTTCAAGCGCTCCGAGGAAAACATGGACATCCTTCATTCATGAACTGGATTCAATCAAGACGAGAAAAAACATCATAAATCAGAACTGGTTTCCTCAGTAAGCTTGGCAGCTGCGTATCCGTCCGCGAGACGACGCTGCCCCCTATAAACATCTCCGGTCGTATGAGGCAAGGATGCTCACCACCCTCAAAAGCTATCCCACGTCAGTCAATTTGCTGCTTTCGGCGTCACTTATCCTGACGCTGGCCCGGGCAATCACACTGCCCTACCTGGTGATCTACCTGTCGGACAGCTTTGGATTGAACGTTGCCGACATCGGCCTGGTGATCGGCAGCACATTGATCATCGGCTCCCTGTTGAGCCTCTATGGCGGCTTTCTCGTGGACAATATGTCCAGTCACCGACTCATCCTGGGGTTTAGCGGCCTGTTCGCAGCAGGGTTTCTCGGCACGTTCCTGGCTCGCGAACTCTGGCTGTTCTACGGCTGCCTGATACTGATCAACCTGGCTTATGCCGTCATCGATATCGCGGTCAAGGCTGGATTTGGCAGCTTGCTTGCAGTTGCCGATCGCAGCGAAGCGTTCTCGATCAAATACACGCTGACTAATATCGGTTATGCCGTTGGGCCGTTTCTCGGGGCAGGAATGGCCAAGCTGGACATCAGCCTGCCATTCCTGTTGTCCGGCATGCTGGGGGCCGGGTTTTGCCTGGTGTATTTCGTCTGGGGCGACAGGGACCTGGCGGTCGTCGATGCGAGCCACAAACCCGTGCCTTTCCTGGCCGTGGGCAAGCTTCTGCTGCGGGATTACCGCTTAGTGTGCTTCACCCTCGGCGGCCTGCTCAGCGCGGTGGTCTTCGGCCAGTTCACGGCCTATCTCTCGCAGTACCTGGTGGTCACGACAACAGCGGAGTTCACCTACCGCATCATCAGTGCCATGGTGACGACCAACGCGCTGATGGTGATCAGCCTGCAGTACGCCATTGGCCGAAAGATATCCCACCGCCATCTAAACCTGTGGCTGGCGGCGGGGTTGAGCTTGTTCATCCTCGGATTGGCCGGTTTTGCCCTGGCCGACACACTCGTGCTGTGGGTGATCGCCATGGCGGTGTTCACGCTCGGAGAGATCATCGTCTTCCCCGCCGAATACATGTTCATCGACAACATCGCTCCCGACCACTTGCGAGGCATGTACTACGCTGCGCAAAATCTTGGCAACCTCGGCGCCGCCTCCGGACCGGTGCTGTGTGGCCTGGTATTGGCGACGCAGCCGCCTCACTACATCTTCTACATGCTCGCGCTCTTCATTGTTGCCGGTGGTATGTTTTATTTCCTGGGTACTTGCCGGCTGATCGACTCTCCGGCCAAGACGTAATGCATGGCCTGTCACCAGGAGGGGCGCTCAAGTTAGCAAGATCGGTCGAGCGCATTTTGCTTGTCGGCCTCATGCTGGTGTCCTCACGGGGGAAAACCATGACCGACACACAAAAGCACTACCCGTCCCGGATGCAGAAGGTGCTCGATTACATCGACGAGCATCTTGATGACTGCCTGGACCTGGATACGTTGAGCGGCGTTGCGGCTTTTTCGAAATACCATTTTCACCGGCAGTTCATGGCGACGTTCAATTTGCCCTTGAATCGTTATGTCCAGCTCGCCCGCCTGAAACGCGCGTCCTACAAACTGGCATTTCGCCAACATGAAACGATTACCGAGATCGCCATGGACGCCGGTTACGCAGCGCCAGACGCCTTCGCCCGTGCATTTCGACAGCGCGTGGGGCAACCACCCTCGAACTTCCGTACGTCTCCCGACTGGCAGCGTTGGAACACCACGTTCACGCCATTGCACACTGCGAGGAACCGCCTCATGCCCACGCTCTATCAGCCCAGTGACGTACAGATCCGCACAGTTCCCGCGACACCCGTCGCCATCATGGAACACCGAGGCGATCCCTCGACAATCGGTACGACCCTCCAACGCTTCATTGCCTGGCGGCGGAGTGTCGGCCTGATCCCGTCGATCAGTTCGACGTTCAATGTATTTCACACCGACCCGCGCACGACGCCACCAGAAGACTATCGCCTGGATCTATGCGCAGGGACGGAGCAGCCCATCGTGCCGAACGACGAAGCGATCAAGGCCGGCAGTATCCCCGCCGGGCGTTGTGCAGTGCTGCGGGTCGAAGGGGGCGCAGACAACCTCGAGCCCGCTGCACTGTACTTGTACAGGGACTGGCTGCCGGCCAGCGGTGAGGAGCCTAGGGACTTTCCGCTCTACTGCCAGCGCATAACGTTCTTTCCGGACGTTGCTGAGAACGAAGCCGTTACGGAACTCTTTCTGCCGCTCAGGTGATTGGTTATTCGGTGGTGGTCATCAGGCCACAGGTTCTACGTTAGCTGATCGGTATTCGCCTCAGAGCCCGCATTACAAAGGCGCCAGCCTTCGCCAGCAATACGCCGCCGGTGTGTTGTTGGCACAGGTCGTTCGAAACAGGCGCTACGGACTCGTTGGCCAGGGCGCCCATCAACTGGGGCAGCAGGAATCCGCTTTCGTGCTCCTGGTGAATCGCGACAGCGGTGTCCGGCCAAGGGTTGCCGGTGCAGGTAACGTCGTTCATGGGAAATCTCCTGGAGAATGGAGAACGCTGCGACGGCCCGAAACGGTCGATCGCTTCTGGGATCAGTTTCACTGGCGGACAGTTTTTAGAGAATGCCCAGGAATCTCATGACTTGATTGCGCCACATGAAACAATCGCACCGGGTAGCACTAAAAGTCCCGGGGGCGTTGTAATGCTGTTTGCGGGGTTTTGATTTTCCGTTCAGAGAGGCGTCGTTTTTTTGGTGTGTATATCCGTTGCTGCGGTAACGGCCACTGGCGGTGAGGCGGCCTGATAGCCGACCTGGTTCTTGGTGAGACCGCGTTTCTCCTGTGGGAGCGAGCCTGCTCGCGATTGGGCCAGCAGCCCAATATCCATGTGGCTGAAACACCGCCATCGCGAGCAAACTCGCTCCCACAGTCGGCCTGCGGTGAACACCAGATTCATGAACACCCAAGATCACCTGTGGGAGCGGGCTTGCTCGCGAAGTGGTCCACATCCAAATATCCATACAAACTGACCCACCGCCATCGCGAGCAAGCTCGCTCCCACAGTCGGCCTGCGGTGAACACAAGATTCGTGAACACCCAAGATCACCTGTGGGAGCGAGCTTGCTCGCGATGGGGCCCGCACATCCACCATCACCGAAAACTGACCCTCCGCTTCGCGAGCAAGCCCGCTCCCACAGTCGGCCTGCGGTGAACACAAGATTCGTGAACACCCAAGATCACCTGTGGGAGCGAGCTTGCTCGCGATGGGGCCCGCACATCCACCATCACCGAAAACTGACCCTCCGCTTCGCGAGCAAGCCCGCTCCCACAGTCGGCCTGCGGTGAACACAAGATTCGTGAACACCCAAGATCACCTGTGGGAGCGGGCTTGCTCGCGACGGGGCCCGCACATCCACCATAACCGAAACTGACCCTCCGCTTCGCGAGCAAGCCCGCTCCCACAGGAGAAACGCGGTCCCACCATGAATCAGGTCGGCTATCAGGCCGCCTCGCGGTGGACGTTGATCTCGGACGCCCCGTTAACCACGATGGCTGAACGAAGGTATTGTGGAGTGGGCAACCCGGCATGGATGCCGGGTTAGCCGCGCTGGGCCATGGATGGCCCTTCGCGGCGGCCCACGGAGCAATGCCTTCGTTCAGGCATGCCGAGCCTTAGCGAGGCACCGAGTGGTGGGGCAGGAAGCGTTTTGGTTACTTTTGACTGGGCCGGCTTCCGGGCTGTTCAAAAGTGACCCGCCGTAAGGGCGGAACCCTAAGCCGCCGTTACCGCAGAACCGGATATGCACACCAATCACGCCGATGCTTTCAGCATGTCATACGCCTCAAGCGACCGCAGCGAGTAGATATAGGCAGCCCCCGCATTCAACGAGATCGCGGTTGCCAGGGCTGCAGCGACCTCCTCACGACTCGCCCCCGCCTTGATCGCCGCATCCGTGTGGGCCGCGATACAGCCATCGCAACGAGTGGTCACGGCGATGGCGATCGAGATCAGCTCGCGGGTCTTGGCATCAAGCACATTGTTTTCGCTGGCGGCTTCCCCGAGCGCCATATAGGCCTTGACCATTTTCGGGTTGCTGCGGCCCAGCGCGCCAAACGCTTTCTGGATGGTGGGTAATAATTCGGACCAGTTATTGAACATGGCATTAACTCCTGAGTGGGTTGGGTGTACTGTTTTGACGCCCTCAGTTTTTCACCCTGGCGCCACTCGGTTTTGCTCAATCCGCTCAGTTTTTTTGGCGAAACGCTCAAATGAATGCGATCGATAAACTCATCAGCCTGGCCAACGTTCGCGGCAGCCTGGACCTGCGCTGTCAGTTCCAGGGCGACTGGGCCCTGGATCACGGGCAGCAAGCCCTGGGCACGGCGCCCTATCACATCGTGCTGGCCGGCGAATGCCGTGTGGAGTTTGCCGATGGGAAGCGCTTGCCCATGCGCGCCGGTGACATCCTGCTGTTGCCGCGAGGCGCCCCGCACCTCATGCACAGCCCTGGAAAAACGGTGACGCCGACCTCACCCCGGATCGTGACCGGAGGCACCCTGCCGATTCATCGCATTGGCGGTGCCAGCGCGGAGCTGGACATGCTTTGCGGGGGTTTTCACTTCAACCGGGCTTCGTTGCTGTTCAGCGCCCTGCCCGAATACCTGGTGATTCCCAGCGGCGCGTTACCGGCCAACGGGCCGTTGCCGGCATTGGTGGAGATCCTTCGCGGGGAAGCGGATGGGGACCAGCCCGGCGCGCGCTTCCTGCTCGACGCCTTGTCCCAGGCGCTGTTCACCCTGATTCTGCGTGCACACCTGGCGAGCCACGGCCAGGACAGCGGCTCGCTGGCCCTGCTCAGTGACAAGCGCCTGGGCCGGGCCTGGCAGGCGATGCTGGCGGACCCTGCGCACGAGTGGACCATTCAAGGCCTGGCGGACCTCGCGAGCATGTCCCGGGCCAACTTCATGCGCGCATTCGTCAAGGTGGCCGGTGTCTCGCCGTGGGTGCTGTTGACGCAAGTGCGAATGGAATTGGCTTTCAGCCTGCTCAGCCACTCACACCTGGGGCTGAGCGATATTGCCGTACAGGTCGGCTACCAATCCCAGGCTGCATTCAGCAAGAAATTCAAGGAAATCTACGGCGAGGCGCCAGGGCGGGTGCGCCGTGGGATTCAAGCCCCAAGCACGCGTTGACCATCAAGCGCTATCCGCTCGCAGGGCCGGGTGTGCGCGCAGGTGCTCGACGATGTAGTCCACGAAACTGCGCACGCGCATCGGCGCCTTGCGTCTTTCACGGTAGACCACATGCACGGGTATCGAGGGCGGTTCATAGGCTTTCAAGACCCTGCGCAAGCGTCCGCTGCTCAGATAGTCGTACAACGGATAGCTCAAGCAGCGCGTCAACCCGGCCCCATGAGCCGCAGCGTCAATGGCCGCCTGTAGCGTGGCGCAACTGAGCCGCGTGCGTGCCTTCACGCAGTTGGCCTCGCCCTGTTGTTGAAAAGACCACTGGACCCAATCCTGGTTGGCCTGCGTGGCGATCAATCGATGATCGTGCAGATCCTGCGGCACAACCGGCTCACCCTGCATCGCCAAGTAACCAGGACTGGCGCAGACGAGCGAGCGAACGCTGCCGACAGGTCGTGCGATCAATGAGCAACTGGGTAGAGGCCCCACCAGCACCGCCACATCCAGCCCCTCGTCATGCATGTTCGGGAAACGATCATGGTAGTGGGCAAATACCTTGATTTCGGGAAAGAGATCCATGTAGCCGGCCAACACCGGCGCCATGACATAACGGCTGAACAACGCGGGCAACAGAATCGTCAAATTGCCCTGCGCCTGGACATGCCAACCCTTGGCCGATGCTTCAGCCTCGTCGACGGCCTTGAGAATGCGTGAGCAATCGGCCATGAAGCCGACCCCGGCTTCCGTCAACACCACCCCGCGCGTGCTTCGTGACAGTAACTGCACACCCAGTCGCGCCTCCAGCCGAGCGACCGCACGCATCACGGTGGGTCCGGAAACGTTGAGGCGCTGGGCGGCCGAGGCGAGGCTGGGGCACTGCGACAGCGCGTGGAATATCAGCATTTCCTGGTGGCGCGCCATCAGCCGGCGCCTTTTACGACAGGCTTGAGCGTGACGTCGCCTCCCAGCCGATCCGCGAGGAAGTCCACGAACGTGCGCACCTTGGCCGGCACTCGATTGCTCTTCTGATACACCACGTGGATCGGCAACGCCGGTGGTTCGAAGGCCTTGAGCACCACTTCCAGTTCACCCTCGGCGACCTGCCGGGCCACTTGATAGGACAATACCCGGGTAACGCCCCAGCCCTGGCGGGCGATGTTGATCGCGGCCTGATTCGCGGTCACCACCAGGCGTGGCTCAACGCGCAGGCTCAGCGAGTTTGCGGCGTCCATGAACTGCCAGTGGCTCAGCAGATGACTGGCCGAAGACATCACAATATTGGCCTTGCTCAACTCGCCAGGATGGGTTGGCCGTCCATGGCGCTGGAAATAGGCCGGGGCACCGCAGATCACTTGGCGTACCTCACCGACCTTGATGGCGTGCTGATTGTTTTCCTGCAAATGGCCGATGCGGATCGCCACATCGATGCCCTCGTCCGCAATATTTACCACGCGGTCGACCAACAAGGCGTTGAGGTGTACCGAGGGAAATTGATCCAGGTAATCCGTCAACAAAGGTGCGATGTACAACTCGCCGAACAGCACCGGCGCGGTGACCGTCAGATACCCGCACGGGATCGAGTAGCTGCCGGCGGCTGCCTCCTCGGCCTCTTCGAGTTCACTCAGGATCCGCCGGCAATCTTCCAGGTAGCGTTGCCCCGCTTCGGTCAGGTGCACATTGCGGGTGGTGCGAGACAACAGCTGGGTGCCGATCCGTTCTTCCATCGCCGCAATGGCCCGTGTCACGCTCGGTGGCGAAATGCGCAGGCGCCGGGCGGCAGCGGCGAACCCCTCCTCTTCGGCCACCACCATGAAAATTTGCATTTCCTGAAAGCGATCCATGGGATCCAGCCTTGCTTGAGGGAGATTGAACATACTTGCTATGTCTGGAGGCTTGCCGGAGGACGCGTCCCGGCAAGCTCCTGCGTTTGACTCAGGCTTGCTGCAAGCCCTTGGCGGTACGCTGCATGCCGACGAAATTCGGCAGGGCTTCGATGCTGCCCAGCCAGGCCCGGACGTTGGGGTAGTCGGTCAGCGCGACGTTGCCTTCCGGCGCATGGGAGACGTAGGTGTACGCGGCCACGTCAGCAATAGTCGGTTGCTCACCGGCCAGGAACCGGCTTTGCCCTAGCTCCGTCTCCATCACCTTCAACAGGACATGGGAACGTTTGATGGCGTCTTCGGCGTCATAGCCGGCACCGAACACGGTGATCAACCGGGCATTGGCCGGCCCCTGGTTGATCTGGCCCGCGGCCACCGAAAGCCAGCGCTGCACCCGAGCCTGGGCGAGCGGATCGCTGGGCAGCCATCGGCCCTTGCCGTACTTGGCTGCGAGGTAGACCAGGATCGCGTTCGAGTCGGCCAGGACCACACCGTTGTCATCGATCACCGGCACCTGCCCAAAGCTGTTGATGGCGAGAAACTCCGGGGTCTTGTGCTCGCCTTTCATCAAGTCCACGAATACCAGCTCGGTCGGCAGACCCAGCAGCGAGAGCATCAGCTCGACACGATGGGCGTGACCCGACAACGGGTGGCGATAAAGTTTGATCGCGTTCTCAGACATGACGTACTCCATGTGGTTTGGGCTCGAAGCGGTGATCGCGTCGATGGCGCTATCCTCCGCTCCTGCTCCGGACAGCGGAATAACCAGCTTTTACAATCCAGCATTTCACCTGGTGAAACGATCAGAAACCCTAGACCTCGAGCACCAACGGCTCACTCCCCTGGGCCGGCACCGCACAACAGATCAGCACTTCACCTTCGCCAACCGGTTCGGCCGGCTGGCTCAGGTAATGCACCTGACCGCGGCTCAAGCGGGTTTTGCAGGTGCCGCAGGAACCGCCGCGGCAGCTGAATTCCGGGTTCAGGCCGCGCGCTTCGGCCAGTTCCAGCAGCGTTCCACCGCCGGGCTCCCAACGGGCCTCCTTGCCGGAACTGGCGAACAAGACCTTTACCGCTTCAGTCGCGGCCGGCACTTGCTGGGGCGCCGACATGCTGACTTCCAGATCACGCACCAGGGTGGAGGGACCGAAGGTTTCCGCATGGATGCGATCGTCAGGGATGCGCAATTTGCGCAGCCCGTCGTACAGGGCCTGGGTAAAGCTGCCCGGCCCGCACAAATAGAAGTCGTAGTCATTGAGAGGCAGCAGTTTCTTCAGCAACTCCACATCGATCCGGCCCGCCAGGTCATAGCCTTCCGCGCCCCCTCCCTCAGTGGGCGGTTGGCTGACCATGCGCACGACCTTGAGCTTGTCGCCGGCACGGGCGGCCAGTTCGTCGATCTCTTCACGGAACGCCAGGTCGGCCACCGAGCGGGCGCTTTGCAGCAACCAGACCGGACGCATACGACTGATGCGTTGTCCCTGGTAAACCACCTCACGCAACATCGACAACAACGGCGTGATACCCACCCCCGCTGCCAGCAACACCAATGGACGCCGCTCGGTGGCCTGGACGGTGAAATGACCCTGGGGCGCCCGCGCTTCGATCTCCTGCAGCGCCCGCACCTGCTCATGCAGGTGGGACGACACCGATCCATCGCGCTTGACGCTGATGCGCAGGAAATCATCCGACGGCGCACTGGAGACGCTATAGGTCCGGATCGACGGAGCTTTCTGCCCCTCCAGCTGGATTCGCACCGGCAAATGTTGTCCGGCTTCAAACCGAGGCAAACCCAAGCCATCGCTCGCCTGCAGGTAGAACGAGCGAATGTTGTGGCTCTCATCCACCACCCGCTCGACCCGCAACGAACGCCAGCGGCTACGCAGCGCCTCGGCCTGCAAGCGCTCGGCGGCTTGCTCCCAGCTGCCGGTCATTAACGAGTTGGGGGAATCGCCCTCGTCCTGGTCCTTCCAGCGCAGCGCGATGGCGGCCGGGCGATAGACGATGCGTTGCGGCGTGAAGCGCAGCAGCCGCTCGGCGCCTTGGAAGGCATTGATCTGGGGATCGTCCAGCAGGACTTGCGCCGAGCCGCTCATTTGCAGCAGATCGCCGGTCTGGAAATCGACGAACACCAGCCCGGCCCGTGGATTGAGCAGGATGTTGCCCAAGGTATTGAAGAACAGGTTGCCGGAAAAATCCGGAATGGTCAGCGATCCGTCTTCATCCATGCGCACGAACCCCGGCTTGCCGCCACGGTGGGAAGCATCGACCTGCCGCTCGCCATCGCGCACCACGTAGGTGGCGATATGGAACGAATCGGCCTCTGTCACCAGGCGACGGACCAGCGGGTCTGACACGGTCAATTGACGCGGTGCGGCGGCCTGCGCGTCGACAAATTGGTACTGGCGCAGGTTGATGTAGCGAGGGCAGTTGCCATAGGCCTGGCTCACTGCAATCTCCAGCCCCGGGGCAAGCTGACGGCGCACGACGCCGTTCATGCGATTACGCCGACGGGTGTGCAACTCGATCCCCAGCATGCCGATGGCATCCCCCTCGCCCATGCCTTCCTGGGCCGGGTCGTTCGGCTCGGGCTCAAGGTTGATGTGAAGGGTCTGCGGATCGGGCGAGCTCATGAACCCCGGTTGTCCCGCGCGCAGGGTCGCCCACACATCGCCTTGCCGATCCACCGCCCCCAGCACCACGAACGGCAGTTGGGCGTAGAACTCCCGGTGCTGGTCCGGCATCCACGTACGCGCCAGTTGCCGTTGGCCGACACCGGCCATCATGTCGACGGCCCCGACGGAGCGCTGCAAGGTCAGCTCTCCTTCGTGCCAGGGCGAGTTTTTTGCTTGCAAGGCTTCGTCCATCAGCTACTCCTCGCGCTCGCAGCATGAACGCCTGCGCCAGTGCGCTACGGTTAGGGATTCTCCGCCACCTTCTGCATGGGTATGCAAGTGGCTGGAGTCATCTTCTGCCCAAAGCGGTTGCGCAGGAATACGCACAAACTGCAATCCACCGTTTCATAAAATGGAATGGTGGGCTCAGGTCCTGACACTGGCGAAATGCTTGGTCAATTCGAGCAAGGTCGCCCGCAACTCCGGAGGTCGCACCGGCTTGGGGAGGATCGAAATATTCATGTGGTGCAAAGCGTGGCGAATTCTTTCGATCTCATGGCCGGTCATGATCATGGCGGGGACTTCCCAGCCCCGTTGTTCGCGAATCGCGGCGATGCATTCGGCCCCCGAGACCTTCGTACCCAGGTCGAAGTCGGCAATGATGATGTCGCAGTCACTGGTCACGCCCACCCCGTCGCTGTGGGTTTCCACTTCGCATCCCCACTTCTCCAACAGCGCAGACGTCGCCATCAGCACATTGTCGTCATCCTCCACCAGGCACACCCGCAAGCCCTGCAAGCGGCTTTGCGTGGGCAGCGGTCTGTCTATCACCACCCTTGGCGCGACCCTTTCCAGCCCTTGGATCATGGCACGTGTGCCCTGGCCGAGCCGGGAGTCCAGCTGGATGTCCAGATGGATCAGGTGGCTGATTCGCTTGACGATAGACAACCCCAGACCCAGACCCTCGACGTCCTTGTCACGGACGTGGCGTACCCGATAAAACTCCTTGAACACATCAGGCAGATGTTCGGCGGCAATGCCGCGCCCCTTGTCGTAGATCACCACGGCCAGGCGCGTGCCCTGGCGCCGCACACCGATCAGCACCGGTTGGCCGGGCGCGTATTTGAGGGCGTTGGACAGCAGGTTCTGGACCATTGTGGTCAGCATGCCTGGATTGACGCTGACCCAGTAAGGACAGGCGCGCAGGCGCAACTCGACACCGGCCCAGCGGGCGGCTTCGGTGTTCTGCTTGACCACGTCCTGGAGCAGCGCCCCCAGGTGCACGGGTTCGGCCTGCGGTTCAAGCTGCCCGTTATCGAGAGTGTAGATGTCCAGGATCGAACGAAACAGCTGCGACACGATGTGCAGCGAACGGTCGATATTGTCCACCAGTCGCAACTCTTCCTGGCCCAGCCTGGCGTCACGCAGGCAGGCGGTGAACAGGCCGATGGAATGAATGGGTTGGCGCAAGTCATGGCTGGCCTGGGCCAGGAAGCGGGATTTTTCCTGGTTCGCGGCAATCGCCTCTTGCGAAGCGATGCGGGTACGGGTCAGCAGGATATGCGCGTAGGCAGGCACCACGATGGTGGTGACGATCAACGTCAGGAACAGGTAGGGCTGGCCACGCCAGAACGGTGTGAGCAGGAAAATCACCCCCAGGGTCGACAGCGCGATACCGGTTGCCAGCGCCAGGTAGCGCGAGCCGAAACGCATGCCATTGCCCAACGTTACCCAGAGCAATGCCGCGTACGCCGGCAGCGTGCCCTCCCCGCCCACGATCAAGGCGAAGGCGAGGCTTGCGTAATCCAGTGTCATGGCAAAAAGACGACGCAGGAAGAAGTGCCCAGGCCAGCGCTTGACCGCCATGCGTAGCGGGATCGCGGTGCCGAAGAAAAAGACCATGTACCACAGGATCGGTACATAGGTTTCGAAGTCACTGGCCAGAAAGGCCACCACAATGATGTACAGCGCAGTACATGCCCCGACCGTCAACCTCAATGTGGCCTGATCAAGCTCGCTATTCTTTTCCGTCATATTCACAGGTTTATTCCAACATGAAAGTTTGTTTCAAACTGAAACCCGAAGGGCCGTTTAGGTTACGATGCGCGAACTTGTAATCAGAAGGATCTGAAGCATGACATGCAGAGTCATTGTGGCAGATGACCATCCTTTGTTTCGTGAAGGTATGTTGAGAACCCTCGAACGGCTTCTGCCGGCAGCCACCATAGAACAAGCGGGCAATCTGGAGGAAGTATTGACGCTGGCGCGTTCCGGGGTGGAAGTGGACTCCCTGATACTCGACCTGCGCTTTCCCGGGATCAAATCGCTGCACGTCATCGGCCAGTTGCGCAGTGAGTTCAAACGGACTTCCATTATTGTGGTTTCAATGATGGATGACATCGATGTTATTTCCCAGGTGATGGCCCTGGGGGCTGACGGTTTCATCGGCAAGAATATCGATCCCGCCGGCATTGCCGACGCCATCATGGCAATACGCGAAGGCGAAGTGGTGGTGAAGTATCAAGCCGAAAACGCGGTCCAGGACGATGCGTTTTCCCAACTGACTGCGCGTCAACGACAGGTACTTGGCTTGATCGCGGCCGGCAAGACCAACAAGGAGATAGCCCGGGACCTGGGCATTTCCCCGTTCACGGTGCGCATCCATGTCTCGAGCCTGCTCAAATCCCTGGGTGTCCCCACGCGCGCAGCGGCTGCGGCGCAATTTTCCAACTTCCCAAGCAATAGCGGATGGTCGGAAAAACCAGACAATTAAATGTGTAACAGCCGTCAATACTCATTGAGCATTACCCTCCTTGCTCGCCTCCGAGGCGATAGCACACTTGTACTATAGCGTCGCTCAGTACTCTCCCCCTAAGCTGTGGACGCTCCCTAAAAAGGCTGTTCAAACAGCCAAACATAAAGAAAGCCAACGCGCCATTCGCCATGCGGTATCACTGTGCCTATCGAAACGTTATGGCGTGCAAAGCCTATGGATTAAATAAACCCAAAGGCGGCGCAATGCTGGGTCAACTTCACCGACTGCCCGGTTGAAGTGGAAGGGTCCTGACATTAACTCAAGGAAAGTCATCATGTCCTTCGTATATGGAAAAACACTTAGAAACGGATTGTCACTGTGCGTGCTGGCGGGCGTACTCAACGGCTGTGCAAACACCGCTGACTTGGGTAATTTGATGAGCACCTTGAATCAGGGTGCGCAAAAATACGACGTCGCTTACCTCAAGCAAACGATCATTCCGGGCAAGACGACAAAAGGCCAGATCACTCAAATGTTCGGCGTGCCGAGCAATGAAGAACTCAATTCGACCAGCACCAGCAACGAGTCGAACTGGACCTATGAAAAGGGTGATGAGGGCCTGGATAAATACATGAAGCTGGCCCATAAGTACGTGTCGCCCGAGACGCGCCTGAAGATGTATGAAACCTCGGCACAACTGTCCAAGGTACAGACCGTGGCCAATGACATGAGCAGCGCGACCGGCACGAGAACGGGCCAAAGCCAGACCCAAGGCTCGGTATTGACCATTTATTTCGTCGATGACGTCGTGAAGTACTACAGGGTCTACTGACGCAATGGCTCGTCCATTGGGGACAGCATCACGCCTGTCCCCAACCCTCACCGAGACTAGCCGCTACGCTTGGAGGCATCAGAGATCATGAGATGCCAAAGCCAGTGGAAAAGAACAGTGAACTCGACCAGGCGACTTTACGCCTGACCGTCAGCGCCTGTGCGCTGTTGTATATCGTCGTATTGGCCAGTCTCCATCCCGGTGATGCCACAAGCTACGTGCCCATCATCGTCTACATCGTGACGTTTATCGTCGCCTCGGTATTCCTGCGCATGATCATCAAGCGTTGGCCGGGACACTTCTTCTGGCGACGCCTCTTCTCGATGCTGCATGACTACACAGGCATCGCTTTCGCCATGGTGCTGGGCGGTGAAAGCGCACTGCCGATCTACGCCGCGCTGCTCTGGGTTACCTTGGGCAATGGCATGCGCTTCGGCTCGCGCTACCTGGCACTGGCAACCGTTATCGCGCTGTCGACCCTGGTGCTGGTTTTCTGGCTCAACCCATTCTGGCACACCCAGCCCTACATGTTCCTGATGGTGATCGTCACCACCATCGTGGTGCCCGCCTACGCACACATTTTGCTCAAGCGCACACGCATTGCCTCCGAAGAAGCCATGGCGGCCAACCAGGAGAAATCACGGTTCCTGGCCCAGGCCAGCCATGACCTGCGCCAACCCATTCATTCCATCGGCCTGTTCACCGCCTGCCTGCGTGACGCCAGGCTGGGCCTGGAAGAATTGCGGCTGGTGGACAACATCGACCGTTCGCTGCACACCGTATCGCAGCTGTTCCGTTCGATCCTCGACATCTACACCCTGGACCACGGCCAACTGATGCCGAAGGCGGACACCGTCCATTTGGGAGCGTTATTGCAGGACGTCGTCAAGCAGAACACCGAGGCGGCTCGCTGGGCCGGGGTCGAATTGCGCCTGCGCGCCTGTCCTTACTGGGTCAGCGTCAATCCAGGCATGCTGACCACAATGGTCCAGAACCTGCTGTCCAACGCCCTCAAATACGCGCCCGGCCAACCGGTGCTGATCGGTGTGCGGCGCCAGGGCACGCGCCTGGCCGTGGTGATCTACGACAAGGGGCGCGGCATTGCCGCCGAACATTTGCCCGAAGTGTTCAAGGAGTTCTACCGCGTGCGCCATGTGCGCGACAAGGATGTCGAGGGCCTTGGCCTGGGCCTGTCCATCGTCAAGCGCATCAGCCAGATACTCGGTGTCGATATACATATCCGTTCCACCGTAGGACAAGGCACCCAGGTGGCGATCAGCGGCCTGGAACTGGCGGCGCCAAGGGCCATGGAGCCCAAGGTGTTACCCGTCCAGCATCGCTTGGACGGATTACGGGTGTGCTTGGTGGAAGACGACGCCAACGTCCTGATGGCGACATCGGCGCTCCTGGAAAAATGGGGCTGCGAGGTGGAAACCCACAGCGACGGCGAAGGGCTGACCAGCGATTGCGACATCATCATTGCCGACTTCGACCTGGGTACGAAGGTTTCCGGCTCCGAATGCATCGCCGCGATACGCGAGCAGCGCGGCTGGCAAGTCCCGGCGCTGGTCATCACCGGGCATGAGATCGAGCGGATACGCCAATCGCTGCACAGCCTGAACATCTCGGTGCTGGCCAAGCCCGTGCGACCGCCAGAGCTGCGAGCGGTACTGCTTGAACGGGTCAAGCACATGGATCGCCAGGGCATGGACTCAGCTCACTTCAACCCACCCAGCCGATAGCCGTCTTGGGGATCACCTCGGACTCGTCGAGCTTGGACGCAAACATGCTGACCGCATCGAGGGCGTCGGTGGTCCCGTTCCTGATCTGCACGATGACCGATCCGGCCTGGTCTGCCAGGGTGACGCCGCGCAAGGCGCCCTCATGGGTCACGTTCATACTCGCGACGGCATCGCGGGTTTCGGAGAGGATCATGCCGATCATTTCAGCAATCTCCGAGGTGGAGCGGCTGGTACGCCCGGCCAGTTGCCGGACTTCGTCGGCCACCACCGCGAACCCCCTTCCCTGATCGCCGGCCCGCGCCGCCTCGATGGCCGCGTTGAGGGCCAGCAGGTTGGTCTGGTCGGCAATGCCGCGAATGGTGTTGACGATGGCCGTGATCTCTTCCGAACGAGCCCCCAATTGTCCAACCAGGCGTGCGGAGGCGCCGATGTTGTCGGCGATCTCACGCATCTCCTTGGCGGTCTGGTGGATCACCTGGGCGCCCTGCTCGGCCACGCGTTCGGTTTCGGCGGAGATGTGGTACGCACGGGAGGCGCCGCGCGAATCCTCTTCGAATTTCTCCACCCGTTCGGTGATGTCGCTGGCGAACTTCACAACCTTACACAACTTGCCTTCGGCGTCGTAGACCGGGTTGTAGCTGGCTTCCAGCCAGACGACTTTGCCGTTTTTGCCGAGGCGCTTGAATTGACCGCTGAAAAACTCACCGGCGTTGAGACGACGCCAGAAATCACTGTACTCCGAGCTGCCCACCAGGCTCGGTTCGCAAAACATCCGGTGGTGCTTGCCCTTGAGTTCAGCGAGTGAGTAATGCATGACATTCATGAAGTTGTCATTGGCGGTCAGGATGTTGCCGTCCAGGTCGAACTCGATAACCGCCATGGCCCGGTCGAGGGCCGCCAGCCGGCCACGTGTCTCGGCCTCATTGGCCACCCTGACGGTGACATCCAGTGCGTACTTGACCACCTTCACGACGCGGCCTTGCTCGTCCACCACCGGGTTATAGCTGGCTTCCAGCCACACGTTCTGGCCTGAGGCGCTGCGGCGTTGAAACGTGCCGGACACGAATTGACCGGCGCGCAACTGGTTCCAGAACTCGCGGTACTCGGCGCTGCCCGCCAGCGCAGGGGTGCAGAAATCCCGATGGGACAGGCCGGCCAATTGTTCTGCACGGTACCCCATCGTGCTCAGGAAATTCTCGTTCGCCCGAAGGACCTTGCCGTCGGGGCTGAACTCGATAACAGCCATCGACCTATCCAAGGCCCCGACCAGTCCTTTGTAAGTTGCCAATTCGGCCGTCCTAGCCGTCAGTTCATTTTTTAGTTTTTTATTAAACATGACGTACCCTCGGTGAACCCTGAAAACAACCGGACCTTCTATGTGTATATCGGCTGGTTGGCTGGGGACTGAACGGTATCTGTAATCATGTTTCGGCGCCAAAACTCACCGAATCCATCAACCAGGTTCTAAAGGCCTGCACCTTTGGCGCATCGGCCAGTTCGTGGGGGGTGACGAAGTAAAAGCCCAGGCCATCCTTCAACCGCAGATCAAAGGGTGCAACCAAGCGTCCCGCCTTCAGGTCATCCTCGACATACGTTGAACGGCCGATGCACACCCCCAGGCCATCAACCGCCGCCTGTACGGCCATCATGGCCAGGTCGAAGGTCAGCCGGCTGCCTTCGGCCAGTCTTTTCGGTTGGCCAGCGGCACTCAACCACGAAGCCCAGTCGCCACTGGTCACCCCGCTGACCTGCAACAAGGTGTGCTGGGCCAGGTCGCCAGGGTCCTGCAAGGGGGCGGGACCTTGCAGCAGCCTGGGGCTGCACACCGGGAAGATTTCGTCGGCCATCAGCCAGTCGGCCCGCACACCCTTCCAGTCACCGACGCCGTAACGAATGGCCGCATCGACGCCGCCCTTACGAAAGTCCACCCGTTCCGTGGATGCGGTGACACGCACATCAATATGCGGGAACGCTTGTTGGAAGGACGCCAGCCGCGGCAGCAACCATTTGGAGGCAAACGAAACCAGAGTACTGATCGTCAAGACGCTGTTGTTGCGGCTTTCCAGCAACGTCTCCGTGCAATAGCGCAGTTCATGGAAGGCCGACCGAACGCCTGGGAAATAGGCCTGACCTTCACGGGTCAGGGCCAGACCGTCCTTGAGCCGCAGGAACAAGCGCACGCCCAACTCCTCTTCGAGCCGGCGAATCTGATGGCTTATGGCTGTTTGAGTGACGTTCAGCTCTGCTGCGGCTTGGGTAAAGCTCATGTGCCTGGCGGCTGACTCGAATGCTTTCAGGCCGTTGAGAGAAGGGATTCGGCTGGCCATGGAGGTTTGCTGTGCTCATGAGATTTTGTCATACGCTAGCACTGAAGATGTCCTTTGAAAATGTTCCGAGCCTCACCGATTCTGGCGGCCCGTTCCCCGTCTGTGAGGAAACCATGAAACTGTACTTTGCCCCCATGACCTGCTCATTGTCCCCGCACATCGTGCTGCGAGAATTGGGCCTGCCTTTTGAATTGATCCGGGTCGACAACAAGACCAAGCGCACCGCCGACGCGCTCGACTTTCTGACCATCAACCCCAAGGGTTACGTGGCCGCCTTGGTGCTGGATAACGGCAGCGTGTTGACCGAGGGGCCCGTCATTGTCCAGTACCTGGCCGACCTGGTGCCCGGAAACACGCTAGCCCCGGCCAATGGCACCTGGGAGCGGGTTCGCCTGCAGGAGTGGTTGAACTTCATCAGTGCCGAAATCCACAGCGGTTGCGCCCCGCTGTTCAACGCCGACATTGCCGAACCAAGCAAAGCGATCTTCAGGGCAAAACTGTTCAAGCGTCTGGACTACCTCAGCCAGGCCCTTGCACGACAGGACTACCTGATGGGCCGCTTCGGCCTGGCTGATGGCTATCTGTTCACCGTTTTGAGCTGGTTGCCGTTGTTCAATATCGAGATCGGGGACTGGCCGGTGCTGGCGTCGTTCATGGCCCGAATCGCAGCACGCCCCAGCGTTCGGGCGGCGATGGCAGCGGAGGCGGCATAACCACAGGTCGACGATCAACTTCGCTGCGCGGTGTTTTGTTCCCACGCAGCATCATAAAAATTTCATGGTGCCGGAGCATGATCGCTAGGTTTGCTGATTACTTTCGTTCCCATTCAGCGAGGTAGGATCATGCCACCGCAAGGACTCCAGGTGGATTTCGCCCACCGACCACGGCTTGCCGATCTGCATCCGCTGCAGGAAACCGCCAGGCGCGTGTCCGGCACCCTGCGCAAACAGGCAGAGCCCACCGTCACGCCGGCGGTGCAGTTGCAAGACCGGCAGGGATACGACAGCGGCTTTCTGGGCGACTTCATAGTGCCTTGGCCGAGCGTGGAAGCGACGTTGGTCGATGACATCTACCCGACCGGCACCGCCGACAATCGCCTGGATTATCAGCACTTCTCCATCATGCTTTCGCGACGGCGACGTCTGGCCCTGGTGGCGGGCGTCAACATCGATGGCGCCAGCAGCGTCGAGATCGACCGGCGTCGTGATGCCTGGGCCTACGACGGTCGAATCCCCAGCGACGCCCAGATTGGCGAAGCGCTGTACGCCGGCAATTTACTGGATCGCGGTCATCTGGTCAGACGACAGGATCCCAATTGGGGGCCTGACGCACAGACCGCCAACAACGACACCTTCCACTTCACCAACTGCTCGCCGCAGATGGCAGCCTTCAATCAGAAAACCTGGCTTGAACTTGAGGATTACATCCTCGATAACACACGCCGGTGGAAAGCCAGGGCGACGATATTTACCGGGCCGTTGTTCCGGGACGATGATCAAACGTACAGAGGCGTACAGATCCCCACCGCCTTCTGGAAAGTCGTGGCCTTTCTCGGTGACGACGGCAAACCTTCGGCCAGTGCCTACATGATTGACCAGCGCCAGGAGCTGGAACAATTGGAATTGGTGTTCGGGGCACTCAAGACCTACCGGCGCAGCGTCGATCAAATCGAAGCGCTGACCGGTATCCGCTTTGCCGGCTTGGCTGACTATGACGGCTTCTCCAACGAAGAACGACTGACCGGGACGAGGATTGAAGCGCCGATCCGTGGGCCCGAGGACATCCGTCTTTGAAAACGGTGGGAGCGAGCCTGCTCGCGATGACGGCGGCACATTCAACATCATTACAAGCTGACCCACCGCTATCGCGAGCAAGCTCGCTCCCACAGGTTTGCGGTGTACATGAGTTTTGTGTCTGCTGAAAATCCAATGTGGGAGCGAGCTTGCTCGCGATGGCGGCGGCACATTCAACATCATCGCAAGCTGACCCACCGCTATCGCGAGCAAGCTCGCTCCCACAGGTTTTCCGTCAGTGGCCGTTACCGCAGAGACGGATATACACACCGTCCTTAGCAACAAATCAGCAGGTGCAGACCATCATCGGCATCGGCATGGCGTTCATCATGGTGGTGTTCCCTGTAAGTTCGAGAGTCGGACGAGGAATCTCCCGCCCCCATGGCTCAGCCAATCAATCGGGCATACACCGGCCGGTCAATATTCCCACCGGACAGAATCACCCCCACTTTTTTCCCCCGCATTGTTTCACGCTCCTGCATGAGTGCCGCCAAGGCCGCGGCGCCTGCTCCCTCGGCGAGGTTATGCGTATCGGTGTAATACACCCGCATGGCCTCGGCAATTTCCCCGTCGCTGACCGCGACGATCCGCGCCGCAGCGGCTCCGTAGATGGCAAAGGCCTCGGGAATGGGTCTACGCACGGCCAAACCGTCGGCAAAGGTATTCGCCGAAGGGGTCTCACACAGCCTTCCCGTTTCAAAGGACAACTTCGCCGCGACGGCCTCGGTGGACACGACGCCCACCACCTGGGTTTTCAGCCCCAAGGCGTCGCGAGCGGCGATGACTGCGCAGATCCCCGAGCCACAACCTATCGGCACATAGACAGTGTCGAGATCCGGCACCGCCTTGAACAGCTCAAGCCCATAGGTCGCCACGCCCTTGACCAACTCCGGATGGAACGGCGGCACCAGGTAGAGCCCCTGTGCATGGGCCAGGCGTGCAGCCTCTTCCCGGGCCTCATCGAAATCGCGGCCATACTCGACCACTTCGCCACCAAAGCCACGCATGGCATTGTTCTTCTCCACCGAGTTACCTTGCGGCACAACGATCAAGGCTTTCAAACCCAGTGCAGTGGCCGCCAGCGCCAGGCTCTGGCCATGGTTGCCGCGCGTCGCTGTGACAATGCCTTTCGCCTCGGGGTGCTCGCGCTTGAGCCAGCGCACGAAGGTCAGGCCACCGCGCACCTTGAAGGCCCCCGTCGGGGTGTGATTCTCGTGCTTGACCCACACCGTGCAACCCAACCGTTCAGCCAGCAACGGCCAGGCGTATTGGGCAGTGGCGGGCATGAACTGGTAGAGATGGCGGGCAGCGTGTTCGATGTCGTCGCGGGTCAGTGTGTGCATGATGGGCCTCCAGGTTTTGCCCAGTCTAATCAGCGCGCCAGCGGCGGGCTTTCAGAAAACTGACCTGACTTTCGGGCCCGCTCTTCACTACTATGCTGCTCATGAACCCGCGAAACCGCCAACCACCGCCCCAAACTGAATCGGTCCGTCGTATCGAGGCAGGGCCTTGGGCGATCGAATTGCTGCCCGGTTGCGCCTACGCGACCCGCTATGTCGCGACCCAGTCGGCGATCGGTTTTGCCTTCGACAGCCAGCGCGGCATGCACGCCATCGGCAGTGATCGTGTGCTGCCCTTCGAGGCGCTACCCAACGGCCTGGCATTCGTCCCCGCCGGATGCGACGTGTTCTCCGAATCCCCCAGGGGCGGTGAATACCTGCGAGTGGCGCGCACCGACGGCATGACGTTGCCGGGAGAACATGCGTTCAACAATCGTATTGACCCGCAGGCCATCACCCTCGCCTTGAGCATGCGCAGCGCACTGCTGCGTGCAACGACAGAGGGCGATTGGGAAGCCTGGGCGCTCGGGCTGGCTGAACGGGTGAAAGACCAAAAAACGTTTTCGGCACGCCCTCAAGGTTCCATCACGGGCAACCGGATGCGCCTGCTCGATGAATTCATCGACGCCGATCTCGGCGGTCCGCTGGGAGTCAAGGAAATGGCTGGGCTACTGGGTTTGTCCGAGGGTTATTTCATGCGGGCCTTCAAGCAGGCAACCGGCAAAAGCCCACACAGTTACCTGATCGACCGACGCCTCGCCAAGGCACGGGCGCTGATGCGTGATTCAAGCGCCCGGCTGACCGACATCGCGCACACCTGCGGCTTCAATTCCCAGGCGCACATGACCACGCTGTTCAAGCAACGCCTTGGCGTCAGCCCGGCGCAGTTGCGCGGGTATTCGAGGCCCTGAATGCGCAGCACAAGCGGCTGATGCGGGTCAGCTGAAGGGCGAAGTCCCCCCAATCAAATTGCCATCAGATCGCCTTGCAAAAATACCCTGGCCGTCTAGATTCAAACCTGTCTCCAACCACATCTTCAACCACACCTGACAGCCCCTTGGGCGAGAGCGTCTATTGGCCTGAAAAACACACTTGGCGTTGCTTTTAATTACTGACACGGAATCAGTCATAACAACAAGAGGGATGCTTGATGAAGCATGGCCGTGGGTATCGTTTGCTCTCGCAAAAAGGACCAGCCGTACATTTCTGGCTGTCATTGGTTTGCTTTTCAGGCCTGGTGATCGCCAGCTTCCTGTTATTCGAACAACAGATCCAGGGCTTGCTGACCCATATCAACCTGTACCTGCCCTCGACGCCCGCGCAGAAACTCAACCTGGCCTTGCTGCTGATTGCCCTGCTGGCGCTGGACGTGGTGCTGCCGGTGCCGTCGAGCATGGTCGCGCTGCTGGCCGTGGCGATGCTCGGCAGCCTGGGGGGTTACCTGGTGATTTTCGTCGGCCTGTGCCTGGGCGCCGGGCTGGGTTATGCGCTGGGGGCCGGCTACTTCCGTCTGCTGTCCGGCCGCCTGGGCCTGCATCAACGCCAACCGGGGCAACTGGCCTACCGGTTGGGCACGCTGTCGTTGATCTGCCTGCGCGGCGTCCCGGTACTGGCGGAAACCTCGGTCGTCGCCGCCGGCATGCAACGTTATCCATTACGCGCATTCATCCTGGTCACCACCCTGGCCAATGCCGGCCTCGCATTGGCCTACAGTGCCATCGGCACCTTCCTCGTCGAACAGAACGCGCTGTTGGTGACGCTGCTCGCCAGCATGGTATTGCCTGGGCTGTTCATCGCCGGGTACAGCCTGTTCAAGAGCATTCGCCGGCACGGCGCGGAGCCGCCTTTGCACGGGCGTTTCAAGGTCAGCTACGACTACCCGGTGGTGTTCACCGATCATGTATTCGACCCGCTCAATCCCTGTTTGCACCGCCAGCTCATGACCGGGCACCGGGGCCAGGTCACGGTGCTGGTGTTCGCCGATGAACAACTGCTGCACAGCACCCCGCACCTGCTGGAACAAATCAATGCCTACTTTGCCAGTCATTTTCCGGACCTGCATTTGCAGGCACCGCCCATCGCGGTCCCGGCCGGCGAGTCGAGCAAGGATTCACAGGTGTTGCAGCAGCTGTACAGCGACATGCTGCAACATGGCTTGGACCGGCATTGCTATGTGCTGGCCCTCGGTGGCGGCGCGGTGCTCGATGCGGTGGGCTACGCCTGCGCCACCTTCCACCGCGGCATTCGCCTGATTCGCATCCCCAGCACCGTGCTCGCCCAGAACGACGCCGGGATCGGTGTGAAAAACGGCATCAACGCCTTTGGCCAGAAGAACCTGCTCGGGGCTTTCTATCCCGCCACCGCGGTCATCAACGACTTTCAATTGCTGACCAGCCTGACCCGGCGCGATCAGATCGCCGGGCTGGCCGAGGCGGTCAAAGTGGCGCTGATCAAGGACCCGGCGTTTTTCCAGTGGATGGAGCAACAGGCCGACGCCCTCGCCCAGTTCGATCATGCAGCCAGCCGCTACGCGATCCGCCGTTGCGCCGAACTGCACCTGGCGCACATCACCGGTGCCGGAGACCCCTTTGAGCGCGGTAATGGGCGGCCTTTGGACTACGGGCACTGGGCCGCCCACAAACTGGAAAACCTCAGCCACCATCGACTGCGCCATGGTGAAGCCGTCGCGGTGGGCATGGCCCTGGATGGGCTCTATGCCAATGCCCTGGGGCTGTTGAGCGACGTCGACAGCGACCGGGTGCTGCGCCTGCTGCTCAAGCTCGGCTTCTGCCTGAACCCGCCGGAGCTGACCTTGAAAGATACACAGGGACGCTCGCAGGTTCTGCTCGGGCTGGAAGAATTCCGCCAGCATTTGGGCGGGCAACTTTCCATCCCCATGCTCAGCCGGATCGGCGAGTCGGTGGACTTGCACGAAATCGATACCGCACGAATGGAGCAAGCCTTGCAGCGGCTGTCCACCCAGCTCGAGCTTGCACCCACCCTGAACCAGAGCTGCGTGCAATGAACCCGTCGTCGCCGGACCTCAAGACCTGGATGACCCTCGGCCGCGTGTCCAACCTGCCCACGGTATGGACCAACACCCTGGCCGCCGCCCTGCTCGCCAGCAGTGCCGGCGCCCTGGCACCGCCGTCGTCCCTGGTGTGGCTCCTGTTGCTGGCGGCCCTGTCGCTGCTGTACCTGGCCGGCATGTTGTTGAATGACCTGTTGGACGCCGACTGGGACCAACAACACCATAATCCCCGCCCCATCACCCTGGGCCTGGTCAGCCGTCAGCAAGTGCGGTTGGCCACGGCGCTGCTGCTGGTGCTGGCCGCAGTCGCGCTGCTGGGGCTGAGCCGGCTGATCGAGCAGCCGCATTGGTTGCTGGGCAGCGCCACCCTGTTGGTGGGCTGCATTCTCGGCTACAACCTGCTGCACAAAAAATATGCCCACAGCGTCTGGCTGATGGGTGCCTGCCGCTCGACGCTCTACCTCACCGCGGCGGCCAGCCTGGCGATGCCACCCGAACCGATCTGGCTCTGCGCCATTTTACTCGGCGTCTACATCAGCGGCCTGACCTACCTGGCCCGCCAGGAACATCGCAACCAACTGATCAGTCGCCTCCCGCTGCTGCTGATGCTGAGCCCACTGGCGTTGGCGATCTACGCAGACAACGCCTGGTTCTGGCCGGTCCTGCTGATATGGCTTGGCTGGTTGGGCTGGCACTACTGGCGCAACCTGGCCAACCCGCGGCAACGGAAGGTTCGCGCCTTTATCGGTGCAGGCCTGGCCGCCCTGCCGCTGTTCGATGCCCTGGTGCTGGCCGTCGCCAACCAGCCGCTGGGTAGCCTGTTATGTGTCCTGGTGTTTTTCCTGCTTCCTCATTTCCAACGCTGGATCAAACCAACATGAACACGGACGTTACTGCACCGGCATCGGCGGCCCTCGACATGCGCCACGACTGTCTGAACGAACAACGCCGGAATTTCATCCAGTCACTCGATGAAAGCGAACGGCAATGGTGGCTCTTGGCACAGGCGCAACTTGCCCAACACCCGGACGCCAACACCGCGGCGCTCCTGAGCGGCCAGTGCAAGCGCAACCTCAAGGAGCGTGCCCAGCCCGGCACTGACGGCTGGAGCAATGTCCAGCTCGCGCGGGCGTTGCTGCTGGCCCAGGTCCTGGAGCAACAACCCGGCGCCGAGCAGGTGCCCCTGCTGCGCCAGTTGTTCCTGTGGGGCGACGACCAGGAAAAAATCGCCACCTTGAAGGCCCTTGACTGGCTCGATTGCCGAGGGCTGTGCGTCGAGCTTGCCCTTCAGGCCGGGCGCACCAGCAACAGTCAGGTGTTCGCCGCCCTCGCCCTGGACACCGCCTATCCGTCGCGTCACTACGACGAACGGGCCTTCAACCAACTGGTGTTAAAGGCGCTGGGCATGGGCCTCGACGTACGACGCCTGATCGGCCTGACGCAACGCCACAGCGTCACCCTCAACCAGTTGGCCCTCGACCTGTTGGACGAACAACTCGCCGCCGAACGAACGGTGTCCGTCGGCCTGCCTCACGTGATTGCCTTCACCCTGCTGAGCCCGGCGCAACGTCAGCGCCTGGCCGGCCTGGCTCAGCAACAACGCTTGCCGCCGCCATGGCACGCGCACCTGGGCGGCACTTTGCCGAACTGAAACCCGCCCGTCCCCTGCCTTTTTGACGAGGATTCACCATGCTCAAGTACTTCGACCCGCATATCCACATGGTCAGCCGCACCACCGACGACTACCAGAACATGGCGGCCGCTGGCATCACCGGCGTGATCGAACCGGCCTTCTGGCAGGGCCAGGCCCGGACCAGCGTCGGCAGCTTTATCGACTACTTCGACACACTGTTGGGCTGGGAGCGTTTTCGCGCCAGCATGTTTGGCATCCATCATTTCTGCACCATTGGCCTGAACCCCAAGGAGGCCAATGACCTGTCGGTGGCCAATGAAGTGCTGGAGATTCTGCCGCGCTACCTGGTGAAAGATGGCGTGGTGGCGGTGGGTGAAATCGGTTACGACGACATCACCCCGGAAGAAGATCGCTTTCTCGCCGCCCAATTGGAGCTGGCCAGGCAATTCAATCTACCGGTGCTGGTGCATACCCCGCACCGCGACAAGATCGGTGGCACCAAACGCACGCTCGCGGTCATCCGCGAGGTCGGCATTTCCGAACACCTGGTGATCATCGACCACCTCAACGAACTGACCCTGCCCCTGGTGCTGGACAGTGACTGCTGGCGCGGCCATTCCATCTACCCCAACACCAAGATGTCGGAACAGCGCATGGTCGCGCTGCTGCAGCAGTACGGCACGGAAAAAATGGTGGTCAACAGCGCCGCCGACTGGGGCATCAGCGACCCGCTCAAGGTGCCCAAGACCGGCCAGGCGATGCTGGCCGCCGGCTTCAGTGAAACCCAGGTCGAACAAGTGCTGTTCCACAACCCGGTGGACTTTTTCGCCCAGAGCGGCCAGTTGGACAAAACCCTGGTCAGCACACCACTGCCCATCGATCAGCGGCGGCAGTGGCAGGACAACTCCGCCCTGCGGGGCCAGGAGCCGGTGATCAAATGAGTGCCCGCACGGGTTGGACGGCCACGCAGATCGGCTATTGCAGCAACGTGCACCCGACCCGTGACCTGGGCGGGCTGCGCGCATCCGTCGAACGGCATTTCCAGACCGTACGCACCCTGCGCGGGCTGGACACCCAGGACAGCGGCCTGTGGATCAGCGCCGTGGCTGCCGCCGAACTCCAGCAGGCGCAGGCCCGTGGGGAGTTTCTCGACCTGCTGCAACGCAGCGGGCTGCGCCTGACCTCGCTCAACGGTTTTCCCTACGGCCAGTTTCACCAGGGCGCGGTAAAAGCCGACGTCTACCTGCCCAGTTGGGCCGATCCACAGCGACTGACGTACAGCCTGGACCTGGCCCGGTTTCTCGCCCAGGCCTTGCCGGCGGATTGTGCTCAGGGGGTGATTTCCAGCGTGCCGCTGGGTTATGCCGCGCACTGGAACCCGACGCTACAGCAACGTGCCGAGCGTCAATTGCGCGAGCTCACCGCCGCGCTGGCCCGGCTGCAACGGGAGACGGGCAAGAAGATCGTGGTCTGCCTGGAGATGGAACCTGATTGCGTGCTGGAAAACACCGACCAAGCCATTGCCTTCTTCCACCACTGGCAAGCCACGGACCCGCACCATGAGTACCTGGCGCTGTGTTTTGACGTCTGTCACCAGGCCGTGATGTTTGAAGACTGCTATCAGTCACTGGACCGATTGCGTCGGGCCCGGATCCCCATCGGCAAGATCCAGCTATCCAACGCGCTGATTTGTCGCCTGCCGGAGGACGAGTCGCGGCGCGAACAGGTGCTCAAGACATTGGCAGGCTTTGCCGAACCCACCTACTTGCATCAAGTGAAAGCCCACGACGGGCAGGCGCGGTTATCGGCCTGGGCCGACCTCCCTGCGGCGCTGGATGACTGTGAGCAGAACGGCGCCGCCCATCCCGAACTGAGGATTCACTTCCACATTCCGTTGTTCAGCGAACACCTGCTGTTGCCTGAACTCAGCGGCAGCCAGATCGCCCTGGCGCAAACCTTCGACTTTCTGGCCGACCATGGGGATTTTCGCCCGGTGCTGGAAGTGGAAACCTACAGCTGGGGCGTCCTGCCCAGCCAGTTGCGGCCCACGACCGAGCACGCCCAACTCCAGGGCATCGCGGCGGAATTGCACTGGGTCGAGGCTCAGTTGCAGCAGCGCCAGTTGCTGCAACCCCAAGCGCTGGAGGCCTGCGCCGATGCCCTCTGATCCTGCGCGCCAGCCGCTGTTGCTGATCAACGTGGTCGGCCTGACCCCCGCGCTGCTGGGCGCCGCGACGCCCTGCATCAATGCGCTGCTGAAAACGGCCAGGATGGCCACGCTGCAACCGGTGTTCCCGGCGGTCACCTCTACCGTGCAGGCTTCGATCCTCACGGGCCAGCCACCCTCGGAACACGGCATCGTCGGCAACGGCTGGTATTTTCGCGATCAGGCCGAAGTCCGCTTCTGGCTGCAACCCAACGCACTGATCCAGGGGGAAAAGGTCTGGCAGACACTCAAGCGTCAATACCCCGGGTTTCGCTGCAGCCAATTGTTCTGGTGGTACAACATGTACGCGGACGTGGATGCCGCGATTACCCCACGCCCCCATTACCCGGCCGATGGCCGAAAAATGTTCGGCCTGTATTCGACGCCGGCCTCGTTGCATGAGCGTATCGAGCAGCAGATCGGCGAATTTCCCTTTCCAGGTTTCTGGGGGCCGGCGGCCGGCATCGCCTCGAGCCGCTGGATCGTCGATTGCGCCATCGCCGAATTCCAGCTCAATCGACCCGACCTGCAGTTGATCTACCTGCCCCATCTCGACTACAGCCTGCAACGCCTGGGCCCCGAGCATCCGTCGATTGCCAACGAGGTACGGGCCATCGACAGCGAAGTGGGACGTCTGCTGGCCTTTGCCCAAGCGCAAGGCGCGGCGGTGATGCTGCTGTCCGAATACGGGATCAAAGCCGTCACCCAATCCGTTTCCATCAACCGGTTGTTACGTGCCGAAGGCTTGTTGCAGGTACGCCAATCGCTGACTTGGGAATTGCTCGATCCCGGTGCCAGTGCGGCGTTTGCGGTGGCCGACCATCAGATCGCGCACATTTACGTGAAGCAGGCGCGCGACATCCCTCGGGTCAAGGCACTGTTGCAACGCCAGGCCGGCATCGAGCAGGTGCTCGATAAAACCGAACAACGGGCCTGGCAACTGGATCACCCCCGCAGCGGCGAGCTGGTGGCCGTGGCCGCCGCCGATTACTGGTTCGATTACTACTACTGGTTCGACGATCGCAAGGCCCCCGACTTTGCCCGCACCGTGGACATCCATCGCAAGCCAGGCTACGACCCGCTTGAGCTGTTCATCGACCCAGCCATTCGCTTCCCAAAATTGAAAGTGGCGCGCCGCCTGCTGCAGAAAAAGCTCGGCTTTCGCTACTACATGGACCTGATTCCGCTGGACACCCGCCTGGTCCGCGGCAGCCACGGCCGGCTGCCGGAGAGCACGAAGACCGGCCCGCTGCTCATCACCAATTGTGATCTGTCGTTGCCGCAGCACCTTGCGGTCACGGCGGTGAAGCAACTGCTCCTGGAACACTTCCAGGGGCACCCTCATGCCGATACGGCGAATGCCAAGGAGCTTCCATGCGGCGAGCCATTTCCATCACTGTTCTAAGTGCCCTGGCCGGTTTGGCCCAGGCACAGGACCCCAACAACTTCGACTGCAGCAATTTCCTGCAGTTTGGAGCCGACATCAACAAGACCCGGACCGCGTTTGCCCAGAGCCCCGAGACCATGGCCTGGAATTGGTTCGCCTGCCTGAACCAGCCCAGCACGGCACAGAGCAGCAACCTCGTGTGGGAGACGATGAAGCCCTCGGACCAGGTCTACCTGCCCGATGGCGCCCCGCCGGGGGCCTATGACACCTCCGCACCGCTGCCGGCCGAGGTGGTGACACAAGCCAAGGCGCAAGGCATGAACCTGTCCCGTGCCTTCCATAACCTCAACGCCACCCAACAGGTCGACGGCTTGATCCTGCAAATGGGCGGTGCCGTGCCCGACGCCCAACAGGGCAACCCCGTACGCTTTCAACTGCTGATGGGCAAGGACACCTTCGACTACATCGTGAAGAACCAGGTCTACAACGTGAATGGCCAGGCCGCCCTGGCCAATGACCTGAACTTTCCGCCCACCGCCTGGGAGTTGAAAGCCGCATGGCTGTGGATCGGCTCAGACACAACCTACCGACAAACCCTGGTCAACGACGGCTACTACATTGCCCAGGCCTATTACCAGCAGGACGGAAAATACCAGGTTGGCTACGCGGCACTGAGTGGCCTGCATGTCGTCAATAAGCTGGACAGCAACTGGGTCTGGACCACCTTCGAAAACATCAACAACAGCAAGTACACCGTGACCAATGCGCCAACACCCGCGCCGATGACCAACACCACCGGGCCGACTCCGGCCGCCAAGCCGGTCAATGTCAGCTTCCAGGCCAATAACCCGAGCCTGTCGAAATACGAATTGATCGGAGTCGAGTTCCAACCCATCACCCAGGTACTGGCCAACTCGCAGCTGGAATCGGCGTTCCAGAACACCTCGTCCTGCCTGGCCTGCCACAGCACTGCCGCCTACTCGAACGACGACGGCTACTTCAATTTCGCCCTGAACAAGGGGGACGGCATTGTTTACCCGACAGCCCCGCTGCCAGCCTCAGACTTCGACGGCTACAAAAAGCTGGACTTTGTCTGGTCGCTGAAACGCGCCCAGTGGCAACGCTAAGGAGCATGACATGAGCGTATTGAATTTCCCCCGTATCTACCTCAACGGCCATATGTTCTGGAACCCACCCACGGCCAACAACAATGATGTGTTCCCGCTGTATGACGCGGTCAACATGGACATCAACTGGCCGTTCATGAGCCACTTCGACATCACGTCCACCAACGCCCCCACCAAATTGATGCCCTGGGCCATCAAGCCCCTGGCAATGAACGAGCTGCCGACCTATGTGCTGCAGGTACCGACCAATGCCAACCCGAAGACCTACCCGTACATGCCCGCCGAATGGGATCTGTTTGGCGACAATGCCTGCGGCACGGTGAGCTACAAAGGCACTCGCTCAACGATCATCGGTGGCGAGCTGCAGGCCAACACCTACATCACCCAGGATGCGCTGGTCGGCAGGGACTACCAACTGCTCGGCAATCCCTTTGGCAGCAACACTCCGACTGCCGCGCGCTTCGTGGATGTCAGCCCGTGGCAGAACACCTTCACTGCGTTGTATTTCGACAAGCTGATACTGGGAGATGCCACGTGTGGCCTGACCCTCAATCGCCAATATCGGATGATGGATCGCTTCCTGAACTTCAACTGGGGTGCCTTTGGTGGCCTGGTGTATGTCACCACCACCTGGCAGACCTGCTTTCCCAAGGAAAACCTGGAATGGGTCATCGGCGATTCGGCGCTGTTGAGCAACCTTCAAAAGCAGATGACGCAGCAAGGTGTACAGGGCTTGATGTTTCGGTTCTCCACTTACCTGACGTGCTACGACAGAAACGGTGTTTTCAACGATTTCCCGTACGTCAACACCCACTCCAATGCCCCCACGGATACGGATCGTGTGCAAGCGATGTATCAGAAGGGCCTGGACAACGTTTCCAATATTTTCTTCAACCCCGCCTACAGCCGCACCGCCGCAACCCTGGGCCTCTGGCTCACTGACGAATACCCTACCGCCCCCGCCGGCCTTCGCCTGGTGCCCGCGCAACCTGTAGCGGTTTCTCAACCAGGCAAGGATCCCCAAAGCGCCACACTGGGCGTGGTGTCGGCACAGATTACCGACAACACCCTGTCGCTGGACCTGGCTAACACTTTCCCGTTTTATCCGGTGCTCCCCAAGGCCGATATCCTGACCGCCGAAAAATTCCAGGCCGGCGACTACAAACTGGGGGTTCTGCAGAATCAACAGTTCAATCCGGTGGTCAGCTTCGGTTTCGACCAATACAACCAGGCCGCCTTCGACAAACGTTCCGGCCTGCTGGACTTCACCCTGACCGACGCCGACAAGACAACCTTGCAGTCCGGCCCGCTGGCGCTGCAAGTACAACCCCCGGCCCAGGATGCGCCGAAGATCGCCGCCACCCAGCAGACCTGGACCGCCGAGGTCATAGAAAGCGGCAGTTTCATCGACGTGGGCGACCACAAGACGCTGACCATCATGGTGCAGAAAAATGGTGTGCCAGCCGCCAAGACCACGCTGTGGGTAGCGGAATATGGCAACCCCTACATGGTGACCACCAGCGACTACTACCTGGCGTTCAGTAACGCCGCCAACTTCACGCTGTTCTACGACGACCCGACGGACCGCAACTTGAACCATGCCAATCTGCCGCAGTTCAATGATGCGCCCCCCGTATCGAACTACCTGGCCACTGGCAGCGGCCGCCGGCTTACCGCCCTGCAAAACGTGCATCGGCCGACCAGTACCCCGGTCGGGTATCAGGATTTCCTGAACGGCGAGAGCAAACCGATTGCGGTCAATTTGCGCCCTTGTCTGGCATTCGACGCCGGCGTCTACGTCACCGGGACACTGAACGACTATCAGGCCACCCCGGTGGATTACTCCTATGTAACCACCACCACCGACGCCAACGGCATCGCCCAGGTAAGCTTCAGGGCCGTGGCTCCGGGCTTCCCGACCTTGCGTTTTTTTGTCAAGGAAAGCGACAGCGATCCGGTCATTCCCTTCAGCTTCCCGCTTCCCCAAGCCTACATCGACTTCCTCGCCCCGCTGCGCGTCCTGCCTTTGGACGTGCAACTGCAACAGGACTTCATCAACTACTGGAACACCGTCTACAAGGACAAGGACGCCGCCACGCAGTTGTGGGAGGGTTTCCTCTACCCACGCATCCTGCAGACCTTCTATTACCTGTACCCCATCATGAACAAGTACATGCCGCTCAACTCCCAGGCGCGCGTCGAAGGCGCCATCGACCAGCTGATTGTGCTGATCAGCAAGCCCTACCAGGAAGAAAGCACGCTCTCGATGCCCATCACCCGTGACATGTCCCAGAGCCGCCGCGCGGTATTGGAGCTGTGGGCCAAGAAGCTGGTGAAGCGCAACTATCCGCCACAACAACTCAAGATGAGCGATTACGACAACCTCTGACCGGAACGCTGTTTACCCAAGGAGGATAAACCACTGTGGGAGCGAGCTTGTGTGGGAGCTGAGCTTGCTCGCGATGAAGGCACCGCGGTCTTTCGAATGACCGCGTTATCGTTCGTCGCGAGCAAGCTTTGCTCCCACAGGCTCCCACAGTGTCACCCGGTACTTTTCAAAGGAATGACCTATGAAAACCAGTCTCTTGAACCGGCTGTTGCTGTTGATCCTGCTGTTCAGCCCATCGCTGTTCGCCCAAGACAGCGGTGCCGTGTACTTCACCATGGGCGTGCACAACACCGAGGGCTGTAACGAACAGAACGGCAACTGCATCGCCAAACGCATCCCGGGCGAGCCCTCCGATCCGTTTTTCCCAGCGTTCTGGATCAGCGATTGGACCATGTACCGGGTGATGCACAACTACGAAAAGAACCCGCCGCCCTACAGCAATCCCCCCACCACCCTCACCCCGGCGGACTACACCGTCTCCCGGGGGACCAGCTATTACGACACGGCGTATATCCCGGCCGATGGCGACGGCTTTGGCGCGATGATGGAGCACTATGAGAAGTACTGCCTGCCGATCTTCCCGATCAAGAACAACAACTACACCTGCTCCTTCGTGTCCCTGGGCAACAAGGCTTACTTCCTGACCTACCCGCAGGATCGTCCGAAAGACATGCCGGCCTGCTGCATGTTCTCGCCAATGAATCATCCACCTCGGCAGGACTTCATCCAGCACCTGCCCTACAGCGCCGAGCGCAGCCAGAACCTCAACGCCAGCGTGCAGGCCTATGCGCTGGACCTTCAATCGCCACAGGGTCCGATCCTGTTTGGCTATGCCTTCTACAAAAAGATGACGGGACAACCACCCTACCGCCAACCCCAGTCGTTCTTTTTCTCCGGTGACACCAGCGTCGCCAATGCGCCGATTGTCAGCCAGAACTACACCAACTTCCGCATCGCCAAACCGGACCCGGCCCAGACCTGGGCCCAGGTGGCCGCGATGTGCCCGGCGAATCCGCCGCCCTGCCAGTTGTTCGAGCCACCGGCTTCCCAGAGCAACGGCCAAAAGGCGCAGTGGAACAAGCTCATGCAGCGCAAACCCTGAATGTGGGAGCGGGCTTGCTCGCGAAAACGGAATGTCAGTCGACTCAATGTTGACTGGCCCACCGCTTTCACGAGCAAGCCCGCTCCCACATTTGATTAGTGTTGTCCTCACCTACGTGGAAGGATCGCCATGAACACTTCACTTCGTTTCACCATGGTGCTACTGGGCCTGGTCAATCTTTCAGCCCTCGCCCTGGAACAACCCCAGGGACAGGCCGTGCCGTCGACACAAGCCACCCGCCTCAATTGCCAGCCTCCCAGCACGGCACCGGCAGCCAACGCCAGCCAGGATCTGTTCGATCAATACAGCTGGCAGCTGTTCATCGCCGTGAACTGGCCCGCCCAGGCGGGGCAGCGAGGTGATCCCGACTGCAGCAAACAACCGGGGGACCCTGGCTACACCGTCTGGCAGACCTACAAGACCGTAGAAGAAACCTTCCTGCCACGGGGGGCAGATCCAGGCCCCTGGAACAGCCCGCTACTTGCCAAGAGCCTGGGCATCATCAACATCGCCGCGCTGAAGAACAGCTCCCAGGTGAATGCCGTCGACCAGGCCGTCGGCGGCTGGCTGATCGACCAGGCTGGCAACCCGACCTACTACGACATCTCGGCCAACGAAACCTCCTACAACTACATCGTCGCCAACCAGTTCTATAACGCCGATGTCGTTTCCAAAGCCAACAACATCCTCTTTCCCTACGGGGTCATCGAGGTCAAATCGAGCTGGCGCATCCTCACCACGCATGACAACGCCAGCCGCTACCTGACCCTGCTCGCCCGTGTAGCCACGTTCGACGACCAAGGCCAGCGCACCGGGGTCACCGAGGCCTACCTGGGCCTGGTGGGGCTGCATATCATCACTAAGGTGAACGGCTATCCGCAGTGGATCTGGTCGACCTTCGAACAGATCGACAACGTTCCACCCAAAGTGCAGGTGAACGGCGTGTGGGTCGACCAGCCGGCATCCGGCACGGCCTATTCCTACTTCAACTCCAGCGCTCCGGCAGCCACCCTCAACCAGTCGCCCTGTGACTGGCAGACCCAAGGCGCGCATCTGGTCTGCGTGCCCAAACCCGGCACGACCTTCCAGACCCCGAACCCGTTGAACCGCGTCACGCCGATCGCCGAGATCACCAACCAGGTCAACGCCCGTTACCGCAGCGACCCGGGCCTGCAACGCAGCGTGTTGAAGTACTACCAACTCATCACCACCCAGCGTCCGCTGATGCCGGACAACCCCAGCAACCCACTGGGACAGCCGACACCCGCCCTTTCGGCCAACGTGACCATGGAAAGCTACATCCAGCCCAACAGCAGTTGCATGAATTGCCACTCCATGGCGACACCGGTCAAGAGTCCCTACAAATCCGATTACTCCTACCTGTTCAAATTTGCCAACGCGCCTGTCGGCAAGACCATCAAGGACGAGGAATAACTCATGAGCATCCTGAACGGACCACGGCTGAATTTCTGGGGCGGCATCCGCACCGACGTCAGCCTGCCGAACAATTCCCCGACCATTCCCTACGATGGCAACGATGAGTGGCCGCTCTTCGACCTGACCACCTCGACCCTGGCACCAGGCGCCCAGCCCTACACCGACGACCAGTTGAACAACATGATCAACGCCCCCACCGGCAACTACTACACCGCCGGTGGCTGGAATCACTACGGGCAACATGTCGTCGACATGCAGAACGCCTTGATCAGCTCCCAAGGCAAACCCGGCAGTATCAGCACCACCGGCGACCTGGTGGGCCAGGCCGTCTACCTGCTCGGCTCGGTGGACCCGGTGACCGGCCAGGGACCGGTGTCCGGCCCGATGATGGTAGACCTGGACCCCACCGCCTCGACGACCACTCAGATCTTCGTCGGCGGCCTGCAAATCGGGGGCAATGACAACATCCAACTGCTGATCCACAGCGACACCGTGTGCAGCAGTTTCGACGTGGCGGGACGTGTGCTGTTGCCGAAGAAAATGGACGCGCCGGGCTCTTTCCATGCCAGCGGCACGTTTCAACTGACCTTCCCCTTGAGCAGCATTGTCAGTTGGAACCAGAACAGCAGCGGCCTGCGCTCGATCATCCAGGCACCGGGCGCGACGGGCATCGTCTTGCGTTTCGTCATGTTCGAAATGTGCCCCACGATGACCACCGAACAGCTGGACGCCGACTACGCCGCCGGCAAGTACACCCCCAACCCGAGCATCGGCCGAGTCATCGGCACACTGGCCCCGGCCTTCGCCGATGAGCCGCTGAACTGCCAGCCGGGCCGGCAACTGGTCAACCAGAGCACGGGCAATGCCGGCTATGCCGACCTGGACAATACCGGTTACCTGAGCATCGACATGGTGAACGTCATCCCGAAGGAAACCTTCCGGGCGGTCAGGGACGACATCACCAGCCCGATCGGCCCCAACGCCAATTACGGGACTGTGACCATCAGCGCCGGCACCACCACCCTGACGACCCTGGAGCCGACCAGCCTTTTTTTATTGGACTACTACGTGTATGGCGGCATCGTCGACCTGCCCCTGACCGTCGACCAGCAACAGGCGGTGCGGACCAACGCCTTGGCGATCAATGCGCCGGACAAGGTCGCTGGGACCACGTTGCAAGCCACCGAGTCGACCTATCGGATCTATGCCGACCAGCGCAACGTCTACTTGGAGGACTACCCCAACGGCCTGTCGATCACCCTGCAAGTCAGGTACCTGGGCGGCGCGGTCCCCTGCACCACCGAAATCGGCCTAAAAGCAGCGGCTCCCGCTGTCTATGATCAACCGCAGTACTGGGACTTTCTCGACTTCCCTGACTCATTGACCGTCAGCAGTGGCCAGCTTTCTGTCAGTTTTTCCGTCACCCTCAAGCCGGGCAGCACCGCCCAGGCGGGTTTTGTCGCCTTGACCTGCACGGCCAATGGCCTCGACAGCGGTGCTTACTTCACCAACTTTCGCAAATACGCCCAGACCGACTTCGGCATTCCCCAGGGCACCACCATCACCTGGCCGCTGATGTACCCCAACGTGCTGCGCTTTCACTACCTGGCGTTCCCCGCCATGTCGCGCTATATCCCGCTGAATCAGCCCGACGCCATCATGGGTGCCAAAAACCCCATCCTCGCCCGCACCTCGGATGCCTACAAAGGCACCACGCTGTTCATGCCAGTGGTGCGCTCGATGTCGCCCTGTCAGCGGGCGCTGCTGCGGGCCTATCTCACCGGCGAACCGTGGCAACCGCCGCAATGACCGCGCCCCTTTTTGCTCACGGATTTTGTTCACGGAGAGAACCTATGCCCGCTCCCCTTCAGATCCCCGCACACCCTGGGGAAAACCTGCGCCCCAGCACCCTCATCGCCGAGGACCTGCTAAACCCTCGCGGCCTCTGCCTGCAAGCCGATGGCAGCCTGCTGCTGACCGAAGCAGGCTCGGGGCTGCCCGACCAGCCCTTCAGCGGCCGTATCAGTCGATTGCGACCGGATCCGCAGCGGCCCGGTGCCTACCTGCCCCGCGAAACTCTGGCGCAAGGGTTTCGCGCCATGAACATGCAGGCGCGCATGCTGCGCGATGAAATCATGGGGGTGTCGGACATCGCCTGGGGTGACGGACGCTGCCTGGTCAGCCAGACCGATTACGTCGCGGGCTCCAAACTGTTGGACCTGCAATTCACACCGCCCGAGCCGGTCTTCCATAGCCGCGGCAACCTGAATGCGCTGTGCTACCACCCGACCCGCCGCAGTTGGCTGGCCGTCAAGCCCGATACCAATCAGTTGGTGGAGTTCGCCACGGGCCAGGAAGAGCGCGTGTTGGCCCAACTGCCCGAGCTGGATCAAGGCCAGGAAGCCGTTCCCGTGACGCTGGTGTACGAACCGGCGACAGACGCGGTGCTGATCAGTCTGTTCTCGGGGGAACTGCACGGCGACCCGAGCCGCAAGGGCATCGACTTTGCCGAAAAGGCAGGCCAGGTGATTCGGGTCTGGCCCGCCAGCGCCGAGATCGACATCCTGATTCGCGGCCTGCAACTGCCCACCGGGCTGGCGCTGCGTCCCAACGGCCAGTTGCTGGTGCTGGAACTGTGCGAGCACCTGCAACAACCCCTGCTCCCCGACTGGCACGGCGAACCACTGCATGGCGGCTTTACCCGGTTCAGTGGACGACTGCTGAACTGCGACTTGCAAGCAGCCCAGGTCACCGTGCTCGCCCGAGGCTTGGATACCCCGTCCAACCTGTGCCTGTTACCCGACGCGGTACTGGTCAGCGAAGGCATGGGCCTGGTCGGACGCCCCTTGCCCACGCCCGATGAACGCGTGGTGCCGTTAAGCGGCAGGCTTCGTCGGGTGCAGCTCTGACAGCGACACCGGCCGGGTGCGCAACCCGGCCGGTGGTCAAGGTGTCGTCCATCTTTTCCGAAAAGTGCTGTTCGGCAAACCGTGACCAGAGCTTGCTCCCGCTGGGGTGCGAAGCGCCCCTAAACCAAGCTGACGGGATCAACCTGGCACACCCCGATGCCGCGCTACTGGTCATGGAGCGCACGTCCTGTTTCACCGACGGCCGCTGTTGCGACCACACGACGTTTTCCATCCGCCCGGAACGCTATGCCTTCGTTCTCAGTGGGGTCTTCAAACCCTATCCGGGTAGTTGAGCAACCAGGCTCGGTCCTGACCCCGCATCGCTGCCAGCTGAACCACCGCTATCGCGAGCAAGCTCGCTCCCACAGGGGATCGGGGTGTTCATGAATTTTGTATTCAGCACTGGACCATCGTGGGAGCGAGCTTGCTCGCGATGACGGTTGCATAGTCAACATCGATTCATGGGGCCGTTGATCCTGGCAGCGCTGAATCAAATGCGGGAAGCCAGTCGCTGACCAGTCAGCAATGATGGCGGAAAACTACAGAGGTTCCGCGGTCTGGATGAGCGAGTTCAACACCAGCTTTATTTCAATCGCCGGATCTTCATGCCCTTGTAATATCAAGCCTTCGGCCAAGGCAGTGAAGGTCTTCGCAAGCGCGGCATGTTCCAGCGGCGGCTTCTTACCTGCATGGTTGAATATGATCGTAATCAACTTGCCCAAGGCCTCGCTGTTTTCCTCATGCAAGTCGTAGTAATGCTGTGAGAACTCTTCGTCACGCAGGGCGATCAGTTGCAACTCGGCATCGAGGATCGCACAGCGGGTATTGTTCTTCAGGGTGTCGATATAGGCATTCAAGCCATGGCTCAACTGCTCCGACGAGTACCCCGACGTCAGGGTCGTACTCAATCGGTCGATTTCAACGCGCTTGAAGCGTTGAGTCAGTTGCAGGAGCAAGTCCGATTTACTGGCGAAATTGGAAAAGAAGGCGCCTTTGGAAAAGCCGGCCTCCTCGGCAATGACGTTGACGCTGGCGGCATGAAAGCCTTTGCGGATCATCAGCTCAGTGGCGGTGTCGAATAATTTGTCTCTTGTTAGTTGCTGGCTCTCTTCTCGACCTAGTCTCTTTTTGATCACGCCCTCGGCTCCTTTGGCCAGTCAAAATATGCACCTATCTAAATGCGACGAAGCGGCTACTCACTGTATGGAATCCATTTTCGCCATCATATCTTATACGCGCCTCGCTCAATGATTTACATTTTAACTTTCATCAAGTGCCATGTATGTGCCATGTAACCGGAACAGCCTGGCAAGATGCGAGATGGATTATGCAGTCACCTTTTTCGCCCAGGGACAGGTGAGCCCAAACCGTCAAGGTCCATTGCCTGGCGAGCTGGATGGAACCGTTCCGGGCTTCCTCAAAGCAGCATTTCCCGGTACTCCACAACCCGCGGCAGCGTGGAAAAACCTGCGTGAGCCCCCGTTCAGAGCCATCAATTCGAGATCAATACTAAATACCGCTTGATTCTCAAATACCGAATGGTTTTTAATTGCGCCGTTGGTGAAGCCCAACGCCTGCCCCTGGCATCGCGTCCGTGACACGGATCTCGATGCAATGGCAGGTCATCTCACAGGAGCGGTATTTTAATGGAATATGCCTTCGTTACAGGCGCTACTGGCCTGCTCGGGAATAATGTCGTTCGTGCGCTGTTAAAACGAAACATCAAAGTAAAAGCACTGGTTCGTTCCGCAGAGAAAGCCAAGAAACAGTTCGGCGGCCTGCCCGTCGAATGGATCGAAGGCGACATGCTCAATGTCGATGCCTTCAGTCATGCCTTGCAAGGGTGCGACGCCTTGTTTCATACGGCGGCCTATTTCCGCGACAGTTACAAAGGCGGGAAACACTGGCAGAAACTGTATGACACGAATGTGACCGGCACCGAGCGACTGTTGCAAGCCGCCTATGCCGCCGGTATCCGTCGCGCCGTCCACACCTCTTCCATTGCCGTGTTGAAGGGCAATAAAGATCAAGTGATCGATGAAACCATGTCTCGCAGTGAACAGGAGGCTGACGATTACTACTTGAGCAAAATATTGTCCGAACAAAAGGTCCAACAATTCCTGGCGCAGCACCCGGACATGTTCATTGCCATGGTATTGCCAGGGTGGATGTTCGGCCCGGGGGATATCGGCCCCACTTCCTCAGGACAGTTCCTGCTCGACTTTGTCGGACAAAAACTGCCCGGCGTACTGCCCGGTAGCTTTTCCGTCGTTGATGCCCGGGATGTGGCCGAACATCAAATCGCAGCCATCACCCGTGGCAGGTCCGGAGAGCGTTACCTCGCCGCCGGCAATCACATGGACATGAAGAGCATTTTCCAGGCGCTGGCCAGCGTCAGCGGCGTAAAAGCCCCGGAACGAAAAGTGCCGTTGTTCATGCTGCGAATCATCGCGCTTATCTATGAAGGTTATTACCGGATTACCAAGAAACCGGTACTCATCAGTACTTCCACAGTCAAGCTCATGGCGCAGGAACAAGGCCGTACGCATTTCAGCCACAAAAAAAGTTCAAGGGAGTTGGAATGCCAGTTCCGCCCCGTCGCTGAAACCCTGACCGATACCCTGGACTGGTATCGAAACAACAACTACACAGATGCTTGATTGAGACAATTCATATAAAGCCTGCCTCTGTAGTAATTTTTTTGACGCGTTCTATATCCAAGGATTGAAAGAGGTTGGTAAATGAAAAGCCTTTCATATAAAGAAGGTTTTCTGCATCGTTTTGTCGGTTTTTCGGAATCGTTCCCCGAGCAAGTTGCTATCCGGCACCTGGACACGGAAGAGGATACCGTCACTTATCGCGAGCTGCGCATCAAGGCCGAAGCCTGCAACGGTGCCCTGACGGCGCTCGGGGTATTGCCAGGCGATAAAGTAGCGCTGGTGCTGCCCAACGGGGTGGCGTTCATCGCTTACTACCTGGCGATTATCGGGCGGGGTGCCATTCCGGTCATCCTCAACTACAAGTTGACCCCTTTTGAAATGAACAGTGTGGTCAGCCTCGCCAGGCCGACCCTGGTGGTCACGACCGAAGCGCTATGGGTGCAACACCACGAGGTATTCCAGCCGGACAACGGCGTCAAGCACGCCCTGGTGCTGGACGGTGGGAGCGAACCGTCATCGCCCCTGCCCGCCAATGCAACGGCCGCCTCTCAACTGCCTCAACAGCTCGAACCCTTGCTGTTGCCCGAAGGCAATCCGATCGTCTCGGTGCAGTTCACCTATCGAGGCCTCGGCAGGCCCTTGGCTGTTTCACACCGCTATCTCGACCTGACGCAATCGAGCGATGGGCTGCACGAACACTTTCACCTGCAAGGCGTCGGCTCCGTGCATCTGGTGACGCTGCCGCTGTATGCCATCTTCGGCCTGTCCGTGATGATGGTGTTTCCCTTGAGCGTGGGCGCCACCCTGCTCATGACCAACACCCTGCTCAACCGGGACCTGGCAGAAGTCCTGTCCGAGCATCAGGTCACCTTCGCCTGCCTGGTGCCTGACGTCATTCGCTACTTCAATACACGACTGGCCAAACGCAAAGGCGCGCGGTTGCCGTTGCACCCGCAACTGATGATCTACTCGGGCGGCAGCCACCTGCCGGCCGATGAAGCCGAGAAACTGGGCACGCTGCTGGGCTGCAACCCGGTACTGCAGGGCTACGGCTTGACCGAAAGCATGCCGGTGATCGTCCAGAGCTCGATTGGCCCGGTCCACCGCGGCGCCATGGGCCAGCCGATCAGCGGCGTGGAACTGCGCGTTGTCGATGCCGAAGGCCAGGACGTGGCACCCGGGCGCATCGGCGAATTGCTGATCCGCGGCGCGATGGTGATCGACGGCTACCACGATGCCGAGGACACCAATGCCCGGTTCTTCCGCGATGGCTGGTTCCACAGTGGTGACCTGGTCTGGCGGGACGACGATGGGCATGTGTTTTTCTTTTGCCAACGCCTGCGCATCTCGAAGATCAAGGCGCAGATGGTCGACCTGGTGGAAATCGAATCCATCGCCCTCAAGCACCCCGACGTGGTGCGCGCCAGGGCCTATATCGTCCCGGACCACAAGGACGTCAACGTGCTGCACCTGTGCGTCGAAGGAACCGGCGAGCTGACCCAGAACGCGCTGAGCACCCTGCTTTCGCGCTACCTATCGGGCTTCAAGCTGCCCAAGACCATCGAGATCATCTCGCTCAAGGAAGAGGCGCATGCACACTAACAGCACCCAACCGGTCCTGGCCGTTTTCGACTTCGACGGCACATTGACCGACCGGCACACGTTCTGGCGCTACATGCGCTATATCGTGGGCACCCGTTCGTTCTGGCTCAGGATCATTCCCCTGCTGCCCAAGATGCTCAGCGTGATCCTTGGCATCACACCGCTGATGCAAGCGCGCCTGGCCTTCATTGCCTGTTACCTGGGCGGCCTGTCGGTGGAGCAAGAACGCGAGCACGCCAAATACTTCATCAGCGAACAGCTGCCACTCTGGCTCAGGCCCGAGGCGTTGCGACGGCTGCAATGGCATCAATCCATGGGGCACATCACCGCGCTGGTCAGCAACTCGCCGGAAAACTACCTGATCCCCTGGGGCCAGGCCGCAGGGTTTGACTATGTGTGCGGCACGCGCCTGGCCACGGCAAAGAACAAACTGACTGGCGGGATAGCCGGTACCAACTGTGTAGAGCGAGAGAAAGTCACGCGGCTCAAGGGCTGCCTGAACAACCTGGATGATTTTTACATTTATGCCTACGGCGACTCATCAGGCGACGATGCCCTGCTCGGCATTGCCAACTCCCCCTTCTACAGAAACTGGTACTGATCGATGAACACGCTGAGCACGTTGGCCCCCAAGCATTTCAAGCGCCCCGGCAGCGCCCCCACCGTCATGATCGTCGGCGCCGGCCCTATTGGCCTGTCCCTGGCGATCATGCTGAAAAAATGGGGCGTGGCGTTTCGCATCATTGAAAAAAACGCCGGCCCCTCGACCGCGACCAAGGCGATGGCGATCCATTCCCGCACCCTGGAAATCTTCCGAGACCTGGGTGTTGCCGAACAAGCCATCAGCGACGGTTTCACGATCAACCAATTCTCCGTGCAGTCGAATGCCAAGCGGGTGCTGAACTACAACTTCTCCTACCTGGACGCGACCTATCCCCTGCTCTTGAGCCTGCCACAGCCGCAAACCGAGAAGATTCTCCTGGAGCGGCTGAAGGAACTGGGCGCAGAGGTGGAGTGGAACACCGAACTGGTGGACATCGAAAACCTGCCGAGCTCGGTGCGCATGACGCTCAAGCATGCCGACGGCACCGACGAAACCTTCACCAGTCGTTGGGTGGCCGCCTGTGACGGGGCTCGCAGCAACATCAGAAAACGCCTGGACATGACCTTCGAAGGTTCGTCCTACGATCGCTTCTTCATGCTCGCCGACGCCGATATCGAGTGGTCCGGAAGCAAGGACGAAGGCGCGTTCTTCCTGGGTGCCCAGGACGGTTACGTGGCCGTTGCGCCGATCAGCGCCCAGTCCCGTTATCGACTATTCATCGAAATGCCCTACAACCTGCCACCCGAAGGTGAGCGCCCGTCCTTGAGCCTGGAGAACTTCCAGCGCCTGTGCGAAGGACGTGGGCAAAAGATGACGCTGTCCAATATCTCATCGACCACCATCGCCTCGTTCCAGCATCGCCGCGTGCAATCGATGCAACAAGGCTCGGTGTTCCTGCTGGGGGACTCGGCGCATATCGGCAGCCCCATCGGTGGCCAGTGGATGAACCTGGGGGTTTCCGAGGCCTATAACCTGGCCTGGAAAATGGCTTATGTCGATCAAGGCTTGGCGGATCCGTCCTTGCTCGACAGCTACAACGAAGAGCGTTATCCGGTTGCTTTGGAAGTTGAAAACACCGCACACCGCCTGACGGGGCTGATTACCGTCCGGCGGCGCGCCCTCGTTTGGCTGCGTGACAATGTCCTGCCGCTGTTGAGCAACCGGAAAAAGGTCCAGCGCAAACTGCCATCGATGATTTCCGGTCATCAATATCACTACGAGAAAAGTGATTACATCCAAGAATCGCTGACAAAAAAGCAGCGCAACAACTGGAACAAAAAGGGGAAAAAAACCCAGTTCCAAACCGCAGCGCCTCGCGCTGGACAACTGGCGCCCGATGTCGAGTTGTGGCAACTGCAAGGGATGCCCACAAAACGCTTGATCGACCTGTTCCATGGAACGTTCACGCTGCTGATTTTCAGCGCGGCCGATCAGTTTTCGCCTTTATTGCCGGGCTATTACGCGTTAGCCGAGTCGGTGGAAAAGGACTACCCAGGCATCAAGGCCTATTGCGTGATCGACGCCCTGAGCAGCGCCGGCTTGCCGGCCTGGCACTCGACACTGCTGGACCCCGATTGGCGGCTGCACAAGCGCTACCAGGCCAAGGAAGGCACGTTGATGCTGATTCGTCCGGATGGCTACATCGCTTTCCAGGGCGCGGATGCAATGACACTCGTTACTTATCTGAACGTAAGGTCCGGGTTGCTCAAGGGCGCCAGCAAAACAATATCTTGCGAGACCGACGCAGTGGAACTCCAACTTTAAGTCGCTCCATGGCTACGGCCGATTTACTTCACTGATACAAACAAGGCCCAGTCCTGGGCCATGATTTTTGATCTTTCTTTTGTATAGAAATATCGACCGACTTGGTTAGGAGAACCTTATGCGCGTGCAACTTAACGATGTGGTGCAGGAATTCATTGTGTCCAATGGGAAAATAGCCCATAGCTATTTCTCTCTGTCCGAAAAAATCATTGATTCATTGTGCGAATCCAATATCGCCAAGGAAGCGATATTGCTGCGCGTGTTGGAACAGGCCGAATCCGTCACTGCCCACTATTTCAATGCTCATCAACAAGTTCTCGAGGGTGTTTATGCCCATGGGATCGAAACCTCCGTCAGCCAGAATGTCGCTGTGCTGGAGCCCGTTCACTCGAGCCCGACAATCCTGGCCCCGGTGCCTGCCACCGAAACCGTCGAACAGGCTGCCGCACTCAGCTACGGGCAATGGTTGCGCGGCGAAATCAGCACAGTCACCGGGTTCCAGGCACAACAGATCGACTTCGATCAAAGTTTCGAAAGCCTGGGGATCGACTCGCTGGGGCTGGTGGACATATTCGAATCCCTGGCCCAGCACTTCCCGGAAAAGAAAGACCTCACCTCGCAGCTATTCGATGCCTCTACCCCAACCGCCCTGCTGGCACGGCTGGAAGCCGATCCGCAGGCATCGGCGGTGGATGTCCAGGAGTGGGTATTGAATCAACTGGCGGCGATCACCGGCTTTACGGTTGAGCAGATCGACCCAACACACAGCTATGAAAGCCTGGGCCTGGATTCGCTGGTGCAGTTGGATTTCCTCGAATCAGTCGTCGCCCTGTGGCCACAGCTCAAGGCTCACAGCTCCGAGCTGGCCAATGCCAAGTTCCCGCAGGCAACCATTGCGCTGATTCAAGCCGCCCTGGCCGATTCCCAGCCGCAAGCGGCGCCCTCACCTGCCGCGACAGTCCCCCAAGAACAGGAAGAAAACCTGCTGCTCAACGCCCTGTCGCCGTTGATCCCCGACGCCGCGCAGTCGATCGATATCCAGACGCCTTTCGCCCAACTGGGTCTCAACGGCTTCGCCCGGGAAGCGCTCTGCCAATCCATGGCACAACGGTGCTCGGCCAGCGAGTTTGCCGGCGAAGCGCTGATGTCCCGTCGCACGCCCCAGGATGCCTTGGCCCTGCTGGCCAGGCTGAGCTAACCCCAGCAGCAATAGGAATGGAATCCGGGTGACAAACAGGTCACCCAGCATTTTGGCGATCAGGAGACAGGGTATGAGTGGCGCAGCAACAACAGCGGGCGATTTTTGCTTCAGCGCAATGGCGGGCGAGTTTCCGGGGGCACCGTCAACGGAGGCGCTCTGGCAGTTGCTCGCCCAAGGGCAGATCGCACCGATCGAATCGATGCCGACACGCTGGGAGGTGGACAAGGCGTCGATCTATTCAACCAAGGCCGGCGAGAAGGATCGTACCTACCTGGACAGCGCGTTTTGCCTGACCGACGACGCCTCGATCCCCTCCCGCCACGAAGGACGGCAGGTCGCCATCGGCCAGAAAGTGCTCCAGACGCTGTTGAGCCAACTCGCCGCGCAAGGCTCGCCACTGAGCGGCGAACGCACGGCGCTGGTGGTCGCGACATCCTGGAGTGACGAGAGCTATTTCGTCACCGGCCTGTCCGGAAAAACCGCTGCATCGGCGGGCTTTACACCGGGTGAACAAGTGGCGACATTGGCTGCGGCCTTTGCCTTGGGTGGGCCGGCGTTATCGGTGGACACGGCCTGCAGTTCGTTCCCCTACGCCCTGGACATGGCCCAGGCGCTGGTCAACAGTGGCCAGGCGGACAACGCGATTGTCATGGCCCTCAACACCGTGCTGCCACCGGCGCTGTTCCTGGGGTTCTCGCAGTTGACGGCGTTTTCCGCCCGGGCGCGGATGGAAGCCTTCGGCCAGGACGCCGACGGCATCGTGCCGGGCGAATGTGCGGTCGCGTTTCTGGTCGAACCCGTCGCCCTGGCCCTGACGGCGCAGCGCCGTCCCCTGGGCGTCTTGCGCGCCTTGGGCATGTCCGCCGACGGCGCCGAGGGCTCGGTATTCGCCCCCGGCAAACAGGCCCAGTATTCGGCTTACCAACGTGCCTATCGCGGCCTCGATCCAAGGGACGTGGACTACATCGAGACCCACGGCACCGGTACACCGCTGGGGGATGCGACGGAGCTGGCCTCGCTGAACAGCTTCTTCGCCCCCCATCGCCCGGACGGCGAGAAAATCACCATCGGTTCGATCAAGTCGGTCATCGGCCATCCCCTGGCCGCTGCCGGCGGCGCTTCGCTCGCCAAGGCCTTGATGATACTGCGCCACAAAGGCATTCCACCGCAGCCTGGCTACCGTCCCAGCACAAAGGTCGACGACACCTGCCTGCGACTTGCCACCCAGCAAGTGCAGCCCTTGGAAGAGCGTCCGTCGGCAATCCGGATTGGCATTTCCAGCTTTGGTTTTGGTGGCGCCAACGCGCACCTGGTGGTGGACGAATACCGGCCCGACGACCACCCCGCCGCAGCCCCCGCAACCACTTGCGGCGTGCTGATGCTGGACCTTGCCATTGTCGAGGCTGAAGCAGCGCTGGGCAGCCATCGCTCGTTGCAAGCATTCCAGCAGCAGCTCGAGCAACCCGCCGCCCCCTCGGTCATGTTTCCTTATGGGCGCTTCGTTGATTACACCCCGGCGCCCGGTCAGCCTTTGCTGGGCAAATTTCTCGCCCAGGACCACGTCATCGATATCGACGGTTTCGGCATGGGCCCCAAGCCGCTGGCCCATGTCGATCCGTTCAAGCTGTTGATCACCGATCGCGTCAATCACTTGCTGCGACGCTTGCCGGGCGTGGCCGGTTCGTCCGGCACCGCGATGGTGATGTGCTGCAACATGGGCGGCGAGCGCTTCAGCAACGCCTATAGCAGCGCCCACAACTTCTATTCCCGGACGCAAGGCGCGGCGCCGGGCGTCGAGGTGACTGACGTGGCGACCATGTTGCCGAACATGTTGTCCGGCTACCCGGCGCAGATTTTTGACTTCAAGGGTTTCCATCAGACCCTGGTCGGCACCGCGGGTCTGTTCTGGCAAACCATGCTGGCCTCGCCGCAATGGTTCGACAACGGCATCACCACGCTCCTGCTCGGCGCCGGGCGTTTTTTCAGCGGCGAAATCGAGGTCGAGCGCGCTCGGTACAGCGCGATCCAGCAAGGGGAAGGACTGGGGTTGCTTGCGCTGCGCCGCTATCAACCGCTGGCCACTGAAAAACCCTTGCTGGTGATCCGCGCGGCGGTCCTCGCCCACGCTGCCGACTCGTTGGAAGAGGCTTGCCAACGGCTGGGCAAAGCACCGAGCGACTATCCGAACGTTGAAGTCTGCGAGTTGCAGCCCGTGACGACGCCTGCCAGCGGATCGCTGCAAGAGATCACCGGTTTCCTGGCTGAAGCCAGTGGCATCGAAACCCTGCTGGCAGTGATGTTACGGGGCGCGTCCCATACAGTGATCGAAGTGCGCGACGCCGGCAAGGCGGTGATGTGGCTGTTTACCGAGCAGCTTCGCCAATGGAGCCCGCCCACGACCGAGGTCAGCTCGCCCATCAAGCATCCGTTCATGTTGCGCTTTGCCCATTCGTCATCCCAGGAACTTCAACAGGTCATCACGCCTGTCAGCCTGGTTCGCGAGCCGCAGAACGATGGCGTCGACGTGCAGCAGCTCAGCGACATGCTCACCAGCACCCTGCTCTCCGGGCTGCGGGTTCGGGTACGCGCCATGGAAAGCCTGTTCGCCCTGCACCGTGGCGATACCGCCCAGCGCCCGTCACCCTGGCAGCGCAGCGCGGAACATAGCGTGATCGCCAACGCCCAGCGCAACCCTCAGTCGCTGCACGCCCAACTGGTGGTGAATGAAGCGCACCCGTACTTCTTCGATCATCCGCTGGACCACATCCCGGGCATCTTGCTACTGGAAGGCGTGCTGCAACTGCTCGAACTGGCCATGCCGCCGCTGAGCGGACGGGTCGCCTACATCAAGACCCTGACGATCAAGTTCCAGCACTACGTACAGAAGGAGGGCACGGTCGATCTGCACGTCGAACAAGGCCAGGATTCCCAGGTGTTCAATGCCAAGGTCATGCAGGCCGGGAAAGTGATGTGCACCTGCGTCCTCACCATGGCCTACAGCTCCGCGTTCGAGACCTCGCCGGCTGGCGAATTCAGCGCCACGCCCTGCCGCGACAAGGCCCTGCTGCACAAGGCCAGGGCGCAAAACGTCATCGTCAGTGACATGAGCAGCGTCGCCCAGGGCCTGAGCGTGGACACCGTGAAACTGCCGCCGGAGCACTTCTTCCAGGCAGGCGATCCCCAGCACTATTCGATGGTGTATTTCCTCGAAGTGGCTCGCCAGTGCTACATGCAGATCGCCCACAGCCACCTGCAGATCCCGCTCAATACCCCGATGAACCTGCTGGCCTTGAGTTTCACCCTGGATCGGCCCATCCCCAGGAACAGCCCGCTGTCATTGGCGCCGCAAGCCGGTTTCGATGCTGCGCTCCAGGCCTTCAAGACCAACCGCATCTATATCGACCTGTTCAACCGGGGCGAAAAAATCGGTCAAGCCAGTATTACCGCCCAGGTGCTGAGTCAATCGGCGCCGGCAGCCTGAGCCTTGAATGGATCTGCCCACCCCGCATGACCGTGCCCCCCACAACCAAGGTGTCGCCGTGAACGATGTCAACGTGCAAGTCATAGTCAAATCGCCCCCTTCCGAAATCTGGAAGCTCTGGAGCAATTTTCCCGACGCGCCGCTCTGGGATACCGACGTCCGCCAGTGTCAACTCGACGGTCCGTTCCAGGCGGGAACCCGCGGCCGATGTGTCCTCAAGAATGGCTTGACGATGCCCCTGAAACTGGATGCCGTGAGCCCGTATGAAAGTTATCGCAACAGCGCCCGGCTGCTCTGGATCGACCTCGAATTCGATCATCGGATGCGCAGGCTCTCTGCCGATGAAACCCATGTCATCCATAGCGCGAAGATCTCGGGGCCGTTGAGTTTCCTGTACCGCGGGCTGCTGCGTAAAGCGCTGGCCACGGCGATGACCACCGCCCTGGACAACCTGTGCAGGCTGGCTGAACAGCGGGCCATTGGCGCATCGGTGCGCGAAAGAACCGCGACGCCTCGCCCAATTCCGATCCGTTAATTGGATGTCACAGGGATACACAAACCGTGGCGAGGGAGCTTGCTCCCGCTGGGTCGCGAAGCGGCCCTGTTTTGGTGCTGCTGCGCAGCCCAGCGGGAGCGAGCTCCCTTGCCACAGGATGATTGCCCGGCTTTATTTCGCTTAGCTGACTGGCATTAGACGCTTCGCCTACTTATCGATAACAGCAACATTTCGGACCAAGCATGAACCTACAGAAAAACACCCACTATCTCGTCATGGGCGTCATGGGCCTGGGTGTCATCGCCCCAGCCTCGAGTTTCGCCGACACCCTCGGTCCCTATGTCAGTGGCATGGGCGGCGTGAACTGGGTCGCTGAGCAGGACCTTAACCAGAACGACCTTGACTTCGTCGAGATGGAATTCAACCAACCGTTGCATTCCGGCTTCGCCACCGGCCTGGCATTGGGCTGGCGGTTCCCGGTCGGGCTAAGACCCGAAGTGGAACTGAGCTACCGTCGCAACACCCTGACCCAGTTCAATCATCGGGTCTACGAAGGTGGTGGCAGTATCGACGGCAAAGGCGAAGAGGAAGCCACCAGCCTCATGGCCAACCTCTGGTATGACGTCACGAACCTGCCAGACCCGTTGAGCCGGTTCACCCCTTATGTGGGTGGTGGCCTGGGCTACGCCGTGCTGACCATCACCGGCCTGGAAGCCGGCGGCGTCGAGTTCGGCGACACCCATCGCGACACCGTCTCGGCCTGGCAACTCGGCACCGGGGTCGCTTACGAACTCAGCGAGCATTGGTCCATGTCCCTGGATTATCGCTACTTCAAGACCAGCGAAGCGCACTTCGGCAACATCCAGGGCCTGCCCCAGGGCGATGTGCAAACGGAGTACAACGCCCAGTCCTTGATGCTTGGTTTGCGGTATTGGTTGTAAGCGCTAGACGGATCGGTGCCTGGCCTTGGGCAGGCGCCAGTCCGCAGGGTGTTTGATCGATCATCGAGGAAATCAGCCCTGCAAAGTGTCCGAAGTAACCACTGGTCGGGATCTCCCCAACCAGAAAGGCCCTACAAAATTCGTGGTCTAGTATCAATCCAGGTTCGGCTGGAGATTCCCCATGTCGTTGGCTGAAGAACGCAAACCCGGACGCCGCAAAGAAACCCGGCTGTTCCTTTTCCTTGTCGTCTGTCTCTTTCCGTTGCTGTCGGTCGCCATCGTTGGCGGCTACGGTTTCCTCGTCTGGTTTTTCCAGATGCTGTACGGCCCACCCGGTCCTCCCAACTAGCGAATAGCGTTTTCTTGAAGGCCATTGGAGCTTGTTCATGGACGAAGCCCTGCATATTGCCAGTCTCATCGTACTCGCCCGACCGGAGTTGTTCGACGCGGTCAAGGCCAACCTGCGGCTGCTGGATGGCCTGGAACTGCATCATGAAAGCGCGGCCGGAAAACTCGTGGTGGTGCTTGAAGCCCAACACGAAGACCAGATCCTCCAGCGCATCGAACAGATCAACCAACTGCCTGGCGTACTCAATGCCGCGCTGGTCTATCACGAACGCCTCGACTCCGAAGGAGATGCCGAATGAACCTGACCCGCCGCGCATTCGTCAAGACCCAGGCCGCCGCCATTGCGGCCGCCGCTGCCGGACTGCCGATCGTGACGTCCGCCAGCAACCTGGTGACCGAAGCGGACATGGTCACCCTGGACTGGAACAAGGCCCCGTGTCGTTTCTGCGGCACCGGGTGCAGCGTGATGGTCGCGACCCGGGACAACCGCGTGGTCGCCACCCATGGCGACGTCAAGGCTGAAGTCAATCGTGGGCTGAACTGCGTGAAAGGCTATTTTCTTTCCAAGATCATGTACGGCGTCGACCGCCTGACCCAACCGCTGTTGCGCATGAAAAATGGCCAGTACGACAAGCAAGGGGAGTTCCAGCCGGTCAGTTGGGAGAAAGCCTTCGACATCATGGAGCTGAAGTTCAAGCAGGCCTTGAAGGACAAAGGGCCGCGGTCGGTGGGCATGTTCGGCTCCGGTCAATGGACGGTATGGGAAGGTTATGCCGCCAACAAACTGATGAAGGCCGGCTTTCGCACCAACAACATCGACCCCAACGCCCGCCATTGCATGGCCTCGGCGGTGATGGGCTTCATGCGCACCTTTGGTGCCGATGAACCCATGGGCTGCTATGACGACATCGAAGCCACCGATGCCTTCGTGCTCTGGGGGTCGAACATGGCCGAGATGCACCCGGTGCTCTGGAGCCGGGTCACCGACCGCCGCCTTAGCCAGCCCCATGTGAAAGTCGCGGTGCTGTCCACGTTCGAGCATCGCAGCTTCGAACTCGCCGACATTCCCATGGTGTTCAAGCCGCAAACCGACCTGATGATTCTCAACTACATCGCCAACCACATCATTGAAAGCGGTGCGGTCAACCAGGACTTCATCAACAAGCACACTCGGTTCGCCAAGGGTGTCGACGACATCGGCTACGGTTTGCGCCCTGACGATCCACGGGAAATGAAAGCCGCCAATGCCGCCAAGGCCAACAGCTGGACGGACATTTCTTTCGAGCAGTACGCCGCCTTCGTCAAGCCCTACACACTGGAGCGAACCGCCAAGGAAACCGGGGTGCCCGCCGAGCGTCTGAAAAACCTCGCCGAGCTGTATGCCGACCCCAAGCGCAAGATCGTCTCGTTCTGGACCATGGGCTTCAACCAGCACACCCGTGGCGTCTGGGCCAACAACCTGATCTACAACATCCACTTGCTCACCGGCAAGATCAGCGAACCGGGCAACAGTCCCTTCTCGTTGACCGGCCAGCCCTCGGCCTGTGGTACCGCGCGGGAAGTCGGGACCTTCTCCCATCGACTGCCGGCCGACCTGGTGGTGACCAATCCCAAGCACCGCGCCACCGCCGAGAAAATCTGGAAGCTGCCCGCCGGCACCATCCAGGAAAAGCCTGGCTTCCATGCCGTCGAACAGAGCCGCATGCTCAAGGACGGCGTGCTCAACGTCTGCTGGACCCAGGCCAGCAACAACATGCACGCCGGGCCGAACATCATGCAGGAAGTCCTGCCGGGTTGGCGCAACCCGAACAACTTCATGATCGTCTCCGATGTCTATCCGACCGTCTCCGCCCAGGCCGCCGACCTGATCCTGCCCAGCGCCATGTGGGTGGAAAAGGAAGGCGCTTTCGGCAACGCCGAACGCCGGACGCAATTCTGGCACCAATTGGTGAGCGCACCGGGAGATGCCAAGTCAGACCTGTGGCAGTTGATGGAATTTTCCAAACGCTTCACCACCGATGAAACCTGGCCTGCCGAATTACTGGCCAAGGCCCCAGAACTCAAGGGCAAGACCCTCTTTGAGGTACTGTTCAAGAATGGCCAGGTCGACCAGTTCCCCGTCGAGCAGATGGAAGCCGGCTACAAGAATGATGAAGCCAAGGCCTTTGGTTTCTATCCACAAAAAGGCCTGTTCGAGGAGTACGCCCAGTTCGGTCGCGGCCACGGTCACGATCTTGCCACGTTCGACCGCTACCACAGCGAACGTGGCCTGCGCTGGCCGGTGGTCGAGGGCAAGGAAACCCGCTGGCGTTATCGCGAGGGGTTGGACCCGTACGTGGAGAAAGGCAGCGAGGTGCAGTTCTACGGTTACCCGGACAAGAAGGCGATCATCTTCGCCCTGCCCTACGAGCCGCCCGCCGAATCCCCGGACGCCGACTACCCGTTCTGGCTGTCCACCGGCCGCGTCCTGGAACATTGGCACACAGGCACCATGACCCAGCGCGTCGAGGAGCTGTACAAAGCCGTGCCGGACGCGCTGGTCTATATGCACCCCGACGATGCCAAGGCCTTGAAGGCTCGGCGCGGCAGCGAGGTGAAGCTGATCAGCCGACGCGGTGAAATCCGCGCGCGCATCGAGACCCGCGGGCGCAACAAGCCGCCTCAAGGGTTGGTTTTCGTACCGTTCTTCGATGCCAACAAGCTGATCAACAAGGTCACGCTCGATGCCACCGACCCGATCTCCAAGCAGACCGACTATAAAAAATGCGCGATACGCATCGAGTTGGTCAGCGTGGCCTGAGGAGAACCGTGATGCTTTTTCGAATCCTGCCGTTGCTCCTGCTCGCGGTGATCGGCCTAGCGATCGCCGCTGATATCGACTACCCGCTCGATGCCCCCGCGCCAGACGGGCGCCGTCCCGGCGGCACGCTGACCCAGAGCATGCCTGCCCCACCCGTTGCCGATGAGGAAAACAAAGACCTCAAGCGCGAGCGTAATTACCCGGATCAGCCGCCGACCATCCCGCACACCATCCGCGGCTATCAGATCGACAAGAACGGCAACAAATGCCTGTCCTGTCACAGTCGCGCCAACAGCGCACGGACCCAGGCAACGATGATCAGCATCACCCACTACATGGACCGCGACGGCCAGGCACTGGCAGCTGTGGCGCCGCGTAGGTACTTCTGCAACCAGTGCCATGTGCCGCAGGCCGACGTGAAACCCTTGGTGGACAACAGCTTCGAGACCATCGACAAAATTCTGCAAGACGCCGCAAACGCCGCGCAAAAGCCTTGAGGAGGCAACATGAAAGCACTGTTCGCCCTGCTCAAGGACTACTGGGGTGTCCTGCGTCGTCCGAGCATGTACTACAGCCTCGGTTTCCTGACGCTGGGGGGCTTTGTCGCCGGGATCATTTTCTGGGGCGGTTTCAACACCGCGCTGGAGGCCACCAACACCGAGACGTTCTGCGTCTCCTGCCATGAAATGCGCGACAACGTCTTCGTCGAGCTCAAGGACACGATCCACTACACCAATCGCTCCGGCGTACGCGCCAGCTGTCCGGACTGCCACGTGCCGCATGAGTGGACCCATAAAATCGCACGCAAGATGCAGGCGTCGAAGGAAGTCTGGGGCAAGATTTTCGGCACCATTGATACGCGCGACAAATTCCTCGCTCTGCGACGCGAGCTGGCCGAGCACGAATGGGCCCGGCTCAAGGCCAACGACTCTCGCGAATGCCGCAACTGCCACAACTTCGAGTTCATGGATTTTACCCGCCAGGGCAAACGCGCCGCATCCATGCACTCGACATCACTGGCCAACGGCGAGGCGACTTGCATCGACTGCCACAAAGGCATCGCTCACAAGCTGCCCGACATGAGCGGTGTGAAGGGGTGGTAGACGGTTGCCATGCTCTGCGCAATCGCGTCTGCCACGACAATCCGGCAAATCTTTCGGTCCGAAACTCATCGCTTATCGCGACGTATACTGCATCTTGACGACTTCACCGATTCTCTGCGCAACGCCATTGGTGGGAGGCGTGACAGATCGGATCGACTGACCGCGATAAGGTCCGTCCGCGGGAAACCAATTCTGGACAACGACAACCTGTTTCGGTTGCTCGGCCGAAGCCGGGCCCGTGGAGATTTCATTGGTGAACTTGCAGGTATCAAACGTACCCAGGGCTGTCTTGAGCGTCTCACGCCCGTTATACGTCAGCTTCTCGACGACATCGAACTCGACCGTTGCCCCGGCGCTCACCGCTTTGTTTTTGTAGCTGACGGTGACGGTTTGCCCGGGTTGCAGATCAATCGGTGTGGAAGCGGGAGGCTGGTAGGTGGTGGTCACCAACGATGCCCCGGCACCATGGCGATCGCCGTAACGAACCAGCCGACCGTCCTTGATCTCGGCGAAGGTGGTCGTCAGGAAAAACGGCACATTATTCAAGAACGACGTGTGCACCGAAGCAACCGGATTGGCACCGGCAAATGCCTCACGCCCAAGCGTCTCGGTTTTGCCGCGACTGGTGGCTGGCGACAGGTTGTCGCGACTTTCATACTCCACCACCGTCCCGGCCTGAAAATCCGCTTCGTTGGTGCAAGCCGCGGAGGACGTCTCACTGGCCGTGGAAGCCGACGCTTCGGCGATAAAAGAACCCCAGCCACTGGCGGCAAGGGCCGAGACGGCGAACACCGTTGCCAGACGCATGCGGTAAGCCGTGTCGGCGTTGGACTTTCTGGCAGGTGTACTTTTCAAAAAACAGATCCTTGTTCAAATAGGCTCGTTGCGATCGATCGAAAACCCGACAGCGCCCATAGGTTAGGGTCGAGTGCCGACCGGCGCTATAGCGCAAGTGTGCTATAGGCTTTGCCCTCGTCCGGGCTGGGGGGGATGATCGGGACTACCGATACGCGCCAGACAATGACATCATAAGGCCACCACTTGGATCGAGCCTGGACGCGCTTCATTCTTCAGCCTTGAAACCGTATCAGAGGCTCGTATGACCGAAACACTGGAGCGCTTTGTCCAGGCGCAAGCGGCAACCTATGAGCGCGCTTTGCTCGAACTACGGCGCGGGCGCAAGGAAAGCCATTGGATGTGGTTCATCTTTCCGCAATTACGCGGCCTGGGTGTCAGCGAGAACGCCACCTACTACGGCCTGCGCGGCCTGAAAGAGGCGCGCGATTATTTGCATCACCCGCTTCTGGGACCGCGACTCGAACGCGCAACCCGCGCCGTCCTGGACTCGGAAGTCGCGGTAGAAAAACTCCTGGGGACCCTCGATGCCATGAAGTTCGCGTCCTGCATGACGCTGTTTGCAGCGGCCGCGGGCGAGCACTCCGTGTATGCCCAGGCGCTGGAGGGTGGGGTGAGTGTCGACTCAAGAACACTGGAATTACTTAAGGAACCAGAGTGATCTGGCCAGCGCTCGTTGCCTATCAATATCGAACCGATAGAGACCGTTTCCGATAAAGCGCTGGTGGGCGATGCGACCCACAGGTTGCCGAGGCTGGTCGACACGTTGGGCTGATCCGCCATGCAAAACTCGCCCATGATCGCCCCAAAGATTTCAACGAATACGCCGATACAGGCTTGATAAACTGACCGGCTCGCGGGTACGCCCTTGCGACGCAATGATTAAGGAGATCCAACGGACATGATTGTCGGCATTGACCTGGGCACCACCCATAGCCTGATCGCGGCATGGCGCGACGGCGCGGCGCAACTGGTACCCAACGCATTGGGCGAGTGGCTGACCCCGAGCGTGGTCGGCCTGGACGATGAGGGCCGGGTCATGGTCGGCCGCGCAGCCCTGGAGCGCCTGCAGACCCACCCCCAGGTCACCGCCTCGCTTTTCAAGCGCTATATGGGCAGCGCTCGTCTCACCACGCTTGGCAATCGACAGTTCCGGGCCGAGGAGCTCTCGGCCATGGTGCTGCGCAGCTTGCGCGAGGATGCCGAGCGGCATTTCGGCGAACCGGTGGAAGAGGCCGTCATCAGCGTCCCCGCCTATTTCAGCGATGCCCAGCGCAAGGCCACGCGAATTGCCGGCGAGCTGGCCGGGTTCAAGGTCGAGCGACTGATCAACGAACCCACCGCGGCCGCACTCGCCTATGGCTTGCATCAGCGCGATAGCGCCAGCACCTTCCTGGTTTTCGATCTCGGCGGCGGGACTTTCGACGTGTCCATCCTGGAGCTGTTCGAAGGCATCATGGAAGTTCGCGCCAGCGCCGGCGACAACTACCTGGGCGGGGAAGATTTCGACACGCTGCTGCTCCAGGATTTCGTTGCCGCACAGGCGGGCAACACCGAGGGGCCGATGGCCCTCGAAGACGCGCAGCTCTACGGTCGGCTGCGCCGTGAAGCCGAACGCGTGCGCAAATCCCTGGGCCAGGAGTCAAGCGCTACGTTCGCAGTACGCCAGGGCGAGCGCGAATGGCGTCGCGAATACACCCAGGCCGGCCTGACCGATCTGTATGCGCCCCTGTTCAGCCGCCTTCGAGCCCCTATCGAAACCGCTTTGCGCGATGCCCGCATCCGCGCCAGTGAGCTGGACGAAGTGTTGCTGGTGGGCGGCACCACCCGCATGCCGCTCGTGCGCAAGTTGGCCGCCAGCCTGTTCGGACGTTTCCCCTCGATCCAGCTCAACCCCGATGAAGCCGTGGCATTGGGCGCCGCCGTGCAGGCAGGGCTGAAGAGCCGCGACGCGGCACTTGAAGAAGTCGTGCTCACCGACGTCTGCCCTTATTCCCTGGGCATCGAAATTGCGGTCGAGTATGGCGGCAAGCTCGAAAACGGCCATTACCTGCCGATCATCGAACGCAACTGCGTGGTGCCCGTGAGCAAGGTCAAGCGCGTGTTCACCCTCCAGGATCAGCAAAAGGTCGTGCTGCTGAAGGTCTATCAGGGCGAAAGCCGTCGGATCAGTGAAAACATTCTCCTGGGTGAACTGGAAATTCCCGTGCCGCCCATGCCTGCCGGGGAAGTGGGGATCGACGTGCGCTTCACTTACGATACCAACGGCCTCTTGGAAGCCGATGCGCAGATCGTCCAGACTGGAGAGCGACGCAACCTGGTAATCGCCAATAACGCCGGCGTGCTGAATAGCGAAGAAATCAGCCAGCGCCTCAAGGCCTTGGAAGCACTGAAGATCCATCCACGGGACGAACAACCCAATACCCTGCTGATCGCCCGGCTGGAACGTCTTTACCAGGAAAGCCGCGGTGATCTGCGCCAACGGATCGATGAGTTGGCGACCCGTTTCGCCCAGATGCTCGATACCCAGGAACTGCACGACATCCGGGCGCTCCGGCTGCAGATCAGCGCCCAGCTCGACAGCCTGGAAGAAGGTGTCTGGCGATGACCTGCTGGGTGGTACTCGGGCTGCCGGAGGACGCCGATAAGCGCAGCATCAAGCGCCAGTATGCAAGCCTGCTCAAACAGCATCGGCCAGACGAAGATCCCGAAGGGTTCCAGCGCCTGCGAGAGGCTTACGAACAGGCGTTGGAGTGGGCTGACTGGCAGCAGGAAGTGGTGGTCGACGACGAGCAGCCAGTCCCCATCGAGCCGCCCCTCGTAGAACTGCCTGCCCCGAGGCAGGCACCGACAGGGCCCTCCCCCAGCCAGCGCCTGGCAGCGCAATGCCTGGAGGCGATAGACGCGACCAACCTCGCCAGCCGCCTGACGCAGGCGCGTCTTTATGCCTGCGAACGTGAATTCGAACACGGCCTGCTGGAGCGTTGCCTGACGCAGGAAGATACCTACGACCTGGCCGAAGCGGCCATTGCGCAGTTGCACTGGCTGACCCCCTGGCAGCGCCAGGACCTGCCCAGCGCCAGCACCGAGCAACTGCGCGGCAAGCTCATGGAGCTGGCATGGTCCCGCCTGACCGGGGCCTGCCACGATAGCCAACGCTTTCTCGATCTCGCCCGCCAGCTCGACGCCAGCCCGTGGCTACAAACCCTGGATGCTCGGCAATGGCTGAACCGCTGCCTGGCCATGGCCCTCCTGCAAGCACCGGGTTGGTCGGAGCAGTTGTTCGATGCCATCTGCGCGCAACAGGGCTGGAAGCAGACCGGCCACCATAGCCCGTGTCCGGAACCCTGGTGGAGTCAACTGCTTGCCCGCAGCCACTGCGCCACGTTCCTTCAGCAGCAGGTTCGCCTCGCCCAGGGTACCGACAGCAGCGAATCCCAGGCTGCACGCATGCTGTTTGGCTCGCTCGATGAAGACGCCCGGATGGGCTTGAGCATGAGCTTCAGCGCCGAGGATTGGGCTGCTTGCGAAACGCTGTATCGCAACGTCCAGCTTCGCTATCCCCATCTACTGGAAGAAATGCCTCAACTGGCCCCGGAACTATGGCGCTCGTTGCGTCGCGAACCGCCGATGCTAGCCGTGCCACTGGCCCTGCTCGGCACCTCGACCTACATGAGCTGGGCCTTGGAATATCAACTGGGCGGCGCGTTCCTCACCAGTTTGATCGACCTGCTCCTGCGCGCGCTGCTACTGGGTGTCGTCGCCTGGGGCCTGCATGCGTTCTGCAAAGCACTGGGCCGCGGTGCCTGGCGCCTCGACCGATCGATCCAGACGCGCTTTGGTCATTGGCTGAGCCTGCGACGTCCTGCGCCCCTGCCGATTCGTGAAAGTCTCTGGGTCGGGTTGCTGGGTGTTCCCATCTACCTGGCCGGAGGTGCTTTCGCCGCTGCAACTTATTTCGGGATCCTCGCTGCGCTCGCGGCCCTGAGCCGACGCACCGCCGCCCGACACGGCAAGTCCTTTATGGCTCGCGCCTACGAGCGCGTGCCCGGGGATGTACTGGTCGGCCTGTTCCTGGGAATACTCGTGCCCCTGGTCATGCTGGGCAATGCCTTGGCCAACCACTCGAGTCTTGCCGCAAATCAAGGCCTCCAGGCTTGGCCACAGCGTACCTGCGCCGCCCGCCAACTGACGGACTCGCCATGTCCTTCCAAACTTTCAGCCACCCAGTGGCATAAGCCCGACACCACCCAGGCAAAACAGCCATGATCAGCACCCGCGCCTTTATCACGGCGGTTGTCGTCCTGTTAACGATGGCTTGGCTGGTGCAGCGAGTCTCCAGTTCGGAAACCGTCGACAAAGCGACTCTTTCATCCTGGACCGACATCCAGGCCATTAACACTTGCCTGGTGGAAGGTGCGGAGCTGCTGGAACAGCGCTACGCCGACTATCACGCCGTTCTTACGCCGTCCAAGGATGTATGGCCGACCTGGCGGGGCTTTGTCGGGTTCGGCATGGGCTCTGACGATATCCTGAGGACCCAGGCCCCCTGCAAACCCTGGTTCCATAGCGACGATCCCGACCTGAACACCCAGGCCAAAAACTACGTCAAGGCCTATGACCGCCTACGGCCCGACGCACTGGCCATCGAGCGTTGGTTGGGGGACCGGTCGAACGAACTGCCTTCCCCCGAACTCGACCGACTCGAACAAGCCTTCAACCTGGGCCTGCAAGACGTACGTGCCCAAGCGATACCGTTGCGCCAGGCCCTGGAGCAACCGCAATTGCATGTTCGCGAGCAACAGTTGGCGGCCATCGAAACACGCCTGGGCCGTGACCAGCATTGGCAGATCCTGCGCTTCATGATCCTGGCACGTCAGACCATCAATGCACTCGACGCCATGACCGAAGGCGCACCGCTGAGCCCGGAACAACTGCTTACGGTGCAGCAGACTCTCACGACCCGTTGGACGGACGCCGAGACCTTGATACAGGCCCTGCCCCGGTTGCGCTCGGCCAACGGCAACCGGCCCGTGTGGACTCACATCAGCTTCGCCGCCAAGGAATGGATCACCGCTCTGGAGCGCTTGCAGCAACACTGGGCTTCAGGCGCCGATGCCGATGAACTGAACCAGGACCTCGCCGCCGCTCGGGCCGGTTATGACGAATTGCAATCGCGCTATAACACGGCGGTGAAGGCTCAGTATTGAGGAAACGTACGAGCGACGCCTGACGCTGTCCGGCGTGGATCGAGTTCTAGATCGAAAGCACAAAGCGGCATCCAGCCTCGATCTCCTCGCCACCCGACAGCGCTCCAGGCACAAACCCGCACCGCTCAAGGACCTTCCTTGAGCCGACGTTGCTCTCATAGACATAAGCCACCAATTGCGTAAGCCCCCAACGTATCCGCGCCGCCTCGATCAGATGTTTCAGGGCCTGCGTTGCCAACCCTTGCCCACTCGCGCGTTGATCAATGCGATAGCCCACCTCGGCGCAACCGTGCGGTGAATGGATGCCTTTCAAATTCGCCCGCCCCACGATTCGCCCGCTGGAATCTTCGATCACAAACGGATGCCAAGTGCCCTCGGCAAAATCGGCCAGATAGCTTTCAATGTGATCGGTGACGCCCGTCAATGAATAAAAGCTAGGGTCCCGTGGGTCAATCTGCGATTCGAACCATTCACGGTTATGGATTTCGAAGGCCAGCAGTGCTTGCACATCGGTCATTTCCAGCTCGCGGATCCTGAATGGTTTCACTGATTGTTTCTCCTGGGTCGTGAAGCTCAATCGTAAGGTCGAGTGATCGTTCATGGCGAGGGTTTCTGCTTGAGCGGTCTTTTGTTGGGGGGCCGCTGCGCAGCCCAGCGGGAGCAAGCTCCCTCGCCACAAAAACGGCGCAGGTGCGTCCGATGGGACAGAGGGACGGAACACCCCGAGGGCTTTTGTGGCGAGGGGATTTATCCCCGCTGGGCTGCGCAGCAGCCCCAAAAAGCTGAATGAGGTCTGCCTGAAACACCACAGGGCCAGGCTTCAGGGCCGCTACGCGCCCCAGCGGGGATAAATCCCCTCGCCACAGTTTGATGTGTACACGTGGTGAGATTTGAATGCCTCCCCCAAACCCGTGGCGAGGGAGCTTGCTCCCGCTGGGCTGCGCAGCAGCCCCAAAAAGCCGAATGCGGTCTGCCTGACACACCACAGGATCTGGCTTCAGGGCCGTTGCGCGCCCCAGCGGGAGCAAGCTCCCTCGCCACGGGGTTCATTTGATGGGAGCCATGAACGAAAAATGCTCCGTACCTTTCGATACGGAGCATTTCTTCAAGGCTTCCCGCGGATTGCCAGGGCTTCACGCAACGGTGAGGCGACTGGTTCAATCGCCTGCAGAGTCCAGAGCGACTCTACAGTTCCTATCGGGGGAGCCAGGGCGGAACCTGCCTGGAGTCCTTCAGGCGTTCTGGTTCCAGGGACGGTCTCCATGCTCGTCCTTGATGCGCGTCGGCAGGCCCATCACGTCCAGCGCCTCGAGGAACGCCTCGGCAGGCAGCTCCTCGACGTTGACCATGCGCTGCACGTCCCACTCGCCACGGGCCACCAACAAGGCCGCGGCCACAGGTGGCACGCCGGCTGTATAGGAAATGCCCTGGCTGTCGGTTTCGGCGTAAGCGTCCTCGTGGTCGGCCACGTTGTAGATGAACATTTCGCGCGGCTGGCCATCCTTGGTGCCCTTGACCAGGTCACCAATGCAGGTCTTGCCGGTGTAGCCCGGTGCCAGCGAGCTCGGGTCAGGCAGCACAGCCTTGACCACTTTCAGCGGCACGACTTCCAAGCCCTCGGCAGTCTTGACCGGTTGCTCGGAAAGCAGGCCAAGGTTCTTGAGCACGGTGAACACATTGATGTAGTGCTCGCCGAAACTCATCCAGAAACGCACGTTGGGCACGTCGAGGTTCTTCGACAGCGAGTGCACTTCGTCGTGACCGGTCAGGTACAGGTTCTGCGAGCCGACCACTGGCAGGTCGTCGGTGCGCTTGACCTCGAACATGGTGTTGCTGGTCCACTGGCTGTCCTGCCAGCTCCACACCTGTCCAGTGAATTCGCGGAAATTGATTTCCGGGTCGAAATTGGTGGCGAAATATTTGCCATGGGAGCCGGCATTGACGTCGAGAATATCGATCGAATCAATGCGGTCGAAATGCTGTTGTTGCGCCAGTGCCGCATAGGCATTGACCACACCCGGGTCGAAGCCCACGCCGAGAATGGCGGTGATGTTCTTCTCCTGGCACTCCTGGAGATGGTTCCACTCGTAGTTGCCGTACCAGGGCGGCGTCTCGCAGACCTTGCCCGGCTCTTCGTGGATGGCGGTGTCCAGGTAGGCCACGCCGGTATCGATGCAGGCACGCAGTACCGACATGTTGAGGAAAGCAGAGCCGACGTTGATGACGATCTGCGACTCGGTTTCGCGAATCAGCGCCTTGGTCGCTTCGACATCCAGAGCGTTCAGTGCAAAGGCCTTGATGTCGGCGGGTTGCTTGAGGCTACCCTTGGCCTTGACGCTGTCGATGATGGCCTGGCATTTGGAGATGTTGCGCGACGCGATAGCAATACGACCGAGCTCGTCGTTGTGCTGCGCGCACTTGTGGGCCACCACCTTGGCGACACCTCCTGCACCAATGATAAGTACGTTCTTCTTCAATTTCTTTATTTCTCCTTCCGCCAGCTCAAGAGAGGCTGGACAAGTAGTCGTCGTAAACAAACTCGCGAACCACCTCGACGCTGCCGTCGAGTTGCTTCACAACGATGGACGGCATCTTCAGGCCGTTGAACCAGTTTTTCTTGACCATGGTGTAGCCCGCTGCGTCGATGAACGACAGCCGATCGCCGATGGACAGCGGACGATCGAATTTGTACTCGCCAAAGATGTCGCCGGCCAGACAGGATTTGCCACAAACCATGTAGGTGTGTTCGCCTTCGCTCGGTGCCAGCTTGGCGTCCAGGCGATAGATCAGCAGATCGAGCATGTGCGCCTCGATGGAACTGTCCACAACGGCCAAGTGCTTGCCGTTGTAGAGCGTGTCGAGCACGGTGACTTCCAGCGACGCGCTCTGGGTGATCGCGGCCTCGCCCGGCTCCAGGTAGACCTGCACGCCATACTTCTGCGAGAAGGCCTTGAGCCGTGCGCAAAAAGCGTCCAGGGCGTAGCCCTCGCCGGTGAAATGGATGCCGCCACCGAGGCTGACCCACTCGACCTTATGCAACAAGTGACCAAAGCGCTCTTCGATAGTGCCCAGCATCTGGTCGAACAAGCCGAAATCGCCGTTCTCGCAGTTGTTGTGGAACATGAACCCGGAGATATGCTCGATGACTTGCTCGATTTTCACCGGATCCCATTCGCCCAGGCGGCTGAACGGTCGCGCCGGGTCGGCCAGCAGGTAATCGGAACTGCTCACTTGCGGGTTGACCCGCAGGCCGCGGACCTTGCCGGTCGAGGCCTCGGTGTAGCGCTGCAACTGACCGATGGAGTTGAAGATGATCTTGTCGCAGTTGGCGAGCATCTCCTCGATCTCATCGTCAGCCCAGGCCACGCTGTAGGCGTGGGTCTCGCCCGCGAATTTCTGCCGGCCAAGCTTGAGTTCATAAAGCGACGACGACGTGGTCCCGTCCATGTACTGCTGCATCAGGTCGAACACCGACCAGGTGGCGAAGCACTTGAGCGCCAGCAAGGCCTTGGCCCCGGACTGCTCACGCACATAGGCGATCTTCTGCATGTTCGCCAGCAGCTTTTGTTTGTCGATGAGGTAGTACGGCGTTTTGATCATTTTCGAGGCCTCCGGGCAAGGCGAGCCAAAAAAGGATGCGCATTGTGCCTTCACTGACTGCAGATCGAAAGAGCGAAAAGCCCCGTTCGCGCAATCATCCTGATCCAGGCCGACGCTTTGCGATCACCGGACATACCGGCTGCCCAGGCGACGAAATGCTGGATGATCTGACAAAGGGGGGTAACCGCAGAGCGCCGATGCTCGACCTTGAGCCGTTGCGCATGTTCGGCACAGCGGGACAACCGTTCGGGATCAGTGCTTGTGCATCAGGCCATGAAGCACACCGAACCTGAGACCCGCTTCGCAAGCGAGCATGTCTGTAATACCGAAGACCTTGAACGCCGCCAGCATGATCGCCAGGCCACCGGGCAGGATGCCCAGGCGATGGCTCTGCAAACCGGCCAACCTGAGGCGGTCGACATGCCCGACTTCCAGCAGCCGCAACGACAGGCGCAACAACCCGCTGTAGGTAATACCACCTTGCCCAGCGTCATTGAGACCATTGGCCTTGAGCACCTTGGCCAACATCCGCGCCGTACCGGATGAGCCGATCACCTGCTGCCAGCCCTGCGCGCGATAACGCGCCGCCACTTCTTCAAACTGCAGGACTGCTACTCGTTCAGCCTCCAGCAGCGCCTGAGCGGTGATACGTCCGCCCGCAAAGTAACGCGCGCCAAAGGTGCCACTGCCGATGGCAATGCTCTCCGTCAACAACGGCTGAGCGCCCTGTCCCAGAATCAGTTCGGTCGAGCCACCGCCGATGTCCACCACCAGTCGTGTCTGCTCGACACCGGGCACCGCATGGGCCACACCGGCATACACCAGCCGGGCTTCTTCATGCCCGGACAGCACGTCGATCCGAAACCCCAGGTGCCGCTCGGCGCTGGCCAGGAACAGTTGGGCATTGGCCGCTTCGCGCACGGCACTGGTCGCCACCGCCCGTACCCGTCCGGCTTCAAAGCCACGCAGCTTTTTGCCGAAGCGGGCCAGGGCCTGCCAGCCTCGATCCAGTGCCAACTCGTCCAGAGCCCCGGCTTGCAGGCCCTCGGCCAATCGGACCGGCTCGCGCAGGGTTTTCACTTCCTGGATCACCAACTGTCGATTGCGCTTGACCGACTGGCCAATCACCAGGCGAAAGGCGTTGGAGCCCAGGTCAATGGCCGCGAACAGGGGGGCGTCGCCTTTCATAGGGGTGTTCCTTGATTCATCAGCCAGCAGGCACAAGCGCTGCGGGCATCCCACGATGGTTTGCGAGGATCCTGCCATGGGTTCGATGACACCTGGATGACACCCCCTGTTTTAGCCTGCGACAGGCCCATGAAGCGCAGATGACCGTCACTACTATGTAACAAATTGCAACTAGCGTGGGTCGCGCCCCCACGACCGAGTTTTTCATCATGTTTTCAACCCAGGACACCTTGGTACAGCGCATCCACCGCGAGCTGCTGGATCACAATGACGAAGAACTGGAGCTGGAGTTATCTGAAGACGGGCATGACCTGAACGCCTTGTTCGATGAACACGCCCCGGATGGCAGCGAGAAGGAAATCCGCCGATTGTATTTCAGCGAACTGTTCCGCCTTCAGGGCGAACTGGTGAAGCTGCAAAGCTGGGTGGTCAAGACCGGGCACAAGGTCGTGATCCTGTTCGAAGGGCGCGACGCCGCCGGCAAGGGTGGCGTGATCAAGCGCATCACCCAGCGGCTCAACCCCCGGGTGTGTCGCGTCGCCGCCCTGCCCGCCCCGAACGACCGTGAACGGACTCAATGGTACTTCCAGCGCTACGTTTCGCACCTGCCGGCGGCGGGGGAAATCGTGCTGTTCGACCGCAGTTGGTACAACCGCGCCGGGGTCGAGCAAGTCATGGGGTTCTGCACCGACGACCAGTACGAAGAGTTCTTCCGTACCGTGCCGGAATTCGAGCGGATGCTCGCCCGCTCCGGCATCCAATTGATCAAATACTGGTTTTCCATTTCCGACCAGGAACAGCATCTGCGCTTTCTCAGCCGCATCCATGACCCGCTCAAGCAATGGAAGCTCAGCCCCATGGACCTGGAGTCCCGCAGGCGCTGGGAGGCCTATACCAAGGCCAAGGAAATCATGCTCGAACGCACGCACATCAGCGAAGCCCCCTGGTGGGTGGTGCACGCCGACGACAAGAAAAAAGCCCGGCTCAACTGCATCCATCACCTGCTAGGGCAAATGCCCTACGAAGAAGTGGAACTGCCGACCATCGAACTGCCGCAGCGAGTTCGACAGGAAGACTACTCCCGCAGTCCGACGCCACCGGAGCTCATCGTGCCCCAGCTCTATTGAAACCCGCCAGGCAGGGACGCCCGGCACCGAGCCCCACTTTCACTGCCCACTGAATCGGACTGCATCATGACGAACCAGACCCTGGCCATGGACTCATCGAGTGCCATCGCCCCCAGTTCAAGGCCGCAACTCAACCGCAAGCCAAGCGTGCTCACCCTGGTGGTGTTTTTCGCGGTACTGGGCAGTGGCCTGCTGTTTACCGCCTACAGCCTGATGCACGACATGAACGAGCTCGGCACCGTGGTGACCACCTGGACGCCGTTCCTGCTGTTGGGCGTGGCCCTGGTGATTGCCCTTGGCTTCGAGTTCGTCAACGGTTTCCACGACACCGCCAACGCGGTGGCCACCGTCATCTACACCAACTCCATGGCGCCGAACGTGGCCGTGGCCTGGTCGGGCTTCTTTAACTTCCTCGGGGTGCTGCTCGCCAGCGGCGCGGTGGCTTTCGGCATCATCGCTCTGTTGCCGGTGGAACTGATCCTGCAAGTCGGCTCCTCCGCCGGCTTCGCCATGATCTTCGCCCTGCTGATCGCCGCTATCCTATGGAACCTGGGCACTTGGTGGCTGGGCTTGCCGGCCTCTTCGTCCCACACCTTGATCGGCTCGATCATCGGCGTCGGCGTCGCCAATGCCCTGATGCACGGGCGTGACGGCACCAGCGGCGTGGACTGGGCCCAGGCGACCAAGATCGGCTACGCGTTGCTGCTCTCGCCACTGGTAGGCTTCGGCTGCGCCGCGCTGTTGCTGCTCGCGCTGCGGGCCTTCGTCAAGAACCGCTCGCTGTACAAGGCTCCGCAAGGCAACACCCCGCCGCCCTGGTGGATTCGCGGCATGCTGATCCTGACCTGCACCGGCGTGTCATTCGCCCACGGCTCCAATGACGGCCAGAAAGGCATGGGCCTGATCATGCTGATCCTGGTCGGCACCCTGCCGATGGCCTATGCGCTGAACCGCACCATGCCCGCCGACCAGGCCCTGCAATTCGCCGCCGTGGCGCAAGTCACCCAGCAGGCCCTGGTGAAGCACTCGCCGCTGCCGGCCCCGACGGACCCGCGGGCGATCCTGACCACCTACGTTGGCAGTAAGGAGGCGACGCCGCAGTTGGTGCCGGCCCTGGCCGCCATGACTGGCAGCATCGGCGCCGAGGTCAAGGGCTACGGCTCGCTGGCCAAGGTACCGGCCGAAGCCGTGGGCAACGTGCGCAACGACATGTACCTGACCAGCGAAACCATTCGCCTGATGGACAAGAACAAGGTCGGCAACTTCGACGCCGACACCAGCGCCCAATTGCAATTGTTCAAGCAGCAGATCGACAACTCCACGCGCTTCATTCCACTGTGGGTGAAAATCGCCGTGGCCATCGCCCTCGGCCTGGGCACCATGGTCGGCTGGAAGCGCATCGTGGTGACGGTGGGTGAGAAAATCGGCAAGACCCACCTGACCTATGCCCAAGGCGCTTCAGCCGAAACCGTCGCCATGCTGACCATTGGCGCCGCCGACATGTTCGGCTTGCCGGTGTCCACCACCCACGTGCTGTCCTCCGGCGTGGCCGGCAGCATGGTCGCCAACGGCTCTGGCTTGCAGATGCGCACCATCCGCAACCTGTTGATGGCCTGGATGCTGACGCTGCCGGCCGCCATCCTGCTGTCCGGCAGCCTCTACTGGTTGTTCACCAAGCTGTTCTGACCGCCTGTTCGCCGAGGCCTCACCTGACGAGGCCTCGGTTCTCCCGCCCGCCACGGCCCCCTGTGGGAGCGAGCTTGTTCGCGATAGCGAAGGATCAGTTACAAGGTTGGTGACTGACACACCGCTATCGCGAGCAAGCTCGCTCCCACATGAACCATCGCTATCGTCGGGTCGTCGCCCGGAGCAAGCCCCCACAAGGGGATTGGGTGAGTTCACAACCAGAAACGGTTAACATCCCTCTCCTTCGTCTACCCTCTCAGAACGGCGTACCGCCATCCCTGTGGGCGTGATGCTTCAACTTTCCTTGCCTTCCCGTACCGGAGATCTTCCATGCTCAAGCCCTCCCTGGCATTGGCCGCTGGTGTTGCCCTGTCGTTTTGCAGCTTTCTGGCGCAGGCCGCCGACACCCTGAAAGTCAGCGCGATTCCCGATGAGGCCCCGACCGAGCTGCTGCGCAAGTTCAAGCCGCTGGGTGCCTACCTGGAACAACAAACCGGCATGAAGGTCGAGTTCGTCCCCGTGAGCGATTACCCGGCGGTGGTCGAGGCCCTGGCCACTGACCGCATCGACATGGCCTGGCTGGGGGGCTTCACCTTCGTCCAGGCGCGCCTGAAAACCGGCAACGCCATCCCGTTGGTCCAGCGCGAACAGGACGCCCAGTTCACCAGCAAATTCATCACCGCCGACCCCGCCGTCAAATCCCTCGCCGACCTCAAGGGCAAGACCTTCGCCTTCGGCTCGGTGTCGTCGACGTCCGGCAGCCTCATGCCGCGCTATTTCATGCTGCAGGACGGCATCAAGCCGGAGAGCTACTTCAGCCGTGTGGGCTACTCCGGTGCCCACGACGCCACCGTCGCTTGGGTCCAGGCCGGCAAGGTCGACGCCGGGGTGCTGAACGCCAGCGTCTGGGAAAAACTGGTTGCGGCCGGCAAGGTCGACACGACCAAGGTCAAGGTCTTCGCCACCACCCCTGCCTACTTCGACTACAACTGGACGGTGCGCGGAACCCTCGACCCGGCGTTGGCGGCCAAGATCAAGGCGGCCTTCCTGGCCCTCGACCCGGCCAACCCGAAGGACAAGGAAATCCTCGACTTGCAAGCCGCCAGTCGCTTCATCGAAACCAAGCCTGAGAACTACAAGGGCATCGAGGAAGCCGCACGCGCCGCCGAACTGCTCAAATGACCCTGCAACTGACCCAGGTCAGCGTGACCCATGCCAACGGCGTCCAGGCGCTACGGGGCATCGACCTGCACATCGGCGCCGGCGAACAGGTCGCGATCATCGGCCCGTCCGGCGCGGGCAAGTCGAGCCTGCTCAACCTCCTCGCCACCGCCCTGCGCCCGGGCAACGGCGAGCTGCAGTTGCTCGGCGAACGCGCCTGGCAACTGTCCGCCCGTCAGCGTCAGCGCCTGCGCGCGCGCATCGGTCTGATTCACCAATCGCCGCCCCTGCCGCCACGCCAGCGTGTGGTGACGGCGGTCCTGGCCGGAAAACTGGGTCAGTGGGGCATCGGTAAAAGCTTGTTGAACCTGCTGCACCCGCTGGATATTCCAGGCGCCAGGGCGGCATTGGCCCGGCTGGACCTGGGGGACAAACTGTTCGCGCAATGCCAGCAACTGTCCGGCGGACAGCTGCAACGCGTGGGCATTGCCCGGGTGTTGTACCAGGCGCCGGAGGTGTTGCTGGCCGACGAACCGGTTTCGGCTATGGACCCGGTCTTGGCCGAGCACACGCTTTCGGTGCTGTGCCGTCACGCCCGGGAACACAACGTCACCCTGGTCGCCAGCCTGCACGCGGTGGAACTGGCCTTGGCACACTTTTCCCGGGTCATCGGCCTTCGGGACGGGCAGATCCTCTTCGACCTGCCCACCGAGGCGGTCGACCGTCCGTTGCTCGACACGCTCTACGCCAACGAACAGCTGCAGTCTTCGCCAACAACGCCCCACGCGCCCTTGAGCGTGCAGATTCCCCGATGCTGACACGCGATACCCGAGACCCCGCCACCCGCCCGCGCCTGCTGCTCAGTCTGCTGGCGCTTGTGCTGCTGTGGCCGGGCATCCGGTTCAGCGAGCTGGATCTCGGCGTGCTGCTGGCGAGCGACAGCCAGAGCGAAATGGGCCGGTTCGTCGCGGCGTTCTGGCCGCCCGCCCATGGCGACGAATTCGTTGAATTGCTGTGGCAGGCCACCTTGCAAACGCTGGCGATCGCCACGGCCGGCATGGCCCTGGCATTGCTGCTGGCGGTGCCCGCGAGCCTGCTGGCCAGCCGCGCCCTCTCACTGTCGGCGGCCTCCCGCGCCGGGCACCCGGGTTATTGGGGTCAACTGCTGCGCTGGCCGGTACGCGGCGTATTGATCTTCTTGCGCAGCGTGCCGGAAATCGTCTGGGCCTTGCTCTTCGTGCGCGCCGTAGGCCTCGGCCCAACGGCCGGCGTACTGGCGATTGCCATTACCTACAGCGGCATGCTGGGTAAGGTCTATGCGGAAATCTACGAATCGGTCGACCAGCGTCCGGCCCACGCCCTCTTGCAGTCCGGCAGCAGCCGGCTTGCGGCCTTCTGCTACGGGATCCTCCCCAATGTCGCGGCGGAACTGTTGTCGTACACGGTGTACCGCTGGGAATGTGCGATCCGCGCCTCGGTGGTGATGGGTTTCGTCGGGGCCGGAGGGCTGGGTCAGCAAATGGACCTGTCGCTGCGCATGTTCGCCGGCGGTGAAGTGGCCAGCTTGCTGCTGACGTTCCTCGCACTGGTGCTGCTCGCCGATCAACTCAGCCGCCTGCTGCGCTGGAGGCTGGCATGAATCGCCTGCTCAACGCGGTCATGCTCCTGTGCATCGGTGCGGCAGTCGTGGCTTCGTTCATCTACCTGGGCATCGACCTGGGCGAGCTCGGCGACAGCGGCAATCTGCAGCGGATGGCGGCTTATGCGCAGCGCTTTCTCAGCCCGGACCTGAGCCCGAGCCATCTGAAGGCGATCGGTCATGGCGCCCTGGAAACCCTTGCCATGTCCGCCCTTGGCACCCTGCTCGCGGCGATGTTCGGCCTGCTATTGGCCTTGCCGGCGGCCGGGCGCTGCGGCTGGCTGCTGCAAAGCGCTTCGCGCCTGGTGCTCAACGCCTTGCGCGCCGTTCCAGAACTGGTCTGGGCGGCGCTGATGGTCCTGGCCGCCGGGCTTGGTCCCAACGCCGGCACCCTGGCCTTGGCCCTGCATACCACTGGCGTGCTCGGCCGACTGTTCGCCGAGGCCCTGGAAAATACCCCCTCCGAACCGGCCGATGCCATCCGCCTGCAAGGTGGCAATGCCGTGTTGGCGTTCTGCTACGGCACGCTGCCCAACCTCCTGCCCCAGCTACTGGCCTATGTCCTGTACCGCTGGGAAAACAATATCCGCATGGCCAGCGTGCTCGGCTTCGTCGGCGCCGGGGGACTGGGGCAAATGCTCTACGTCAGCCTCAGCCTGTTCCAGGAAGCCCAAGGCAGCACGGTGATCCTGGCGATGCTGTTGCTGGTTTTGGCGGTCGATACGTTGAGCGGTTGGAGTCGCCAGCGTTGGGTCAAGGCTTGAGGTGTTGGGGTAAAACCAACACGTTCGATAAAAGCCTTCCCGAGATCCTGGTCTTTCATTCCGAGAGGCATCGTTTTTTTGGTGTGTATATCCGTTGCTGCGGTAACGGCCACTTAGGGTTGCGCCCTGACGGCGAGTCACTTTCGAAAATCCGGAAGCCGGCCCAGGCGAAAGTGACCAAAGCGCTTCTGCCCCACCGCTCGGTGCCTGCGTTCGGCCATCGTGGTTAACGGGGCACCCCAGATCAACGTCCACCCCGAGGCGGCCTGATAGCCGATCTGGCTCTTGATGGGGACCGCGTTTTTCCTGTGGGAGCGAGCTTGCTCGCGATGAGGGCGGTAGGCTTAACATCCATGTGACTGAACCACCGCCATCGCGAGCAAGCTCGCTCCCACACAGGTTCTTGGTCGTTTATAAGATCAGTGTCCACCGCCGATCCCTGTGGGAGCCGAGCTTGCTCGCGATGGCGGTGGGTCTGCTTGCATCAATGCTGAATGTGCCGCCCTCACGAGCAGGCTCGCTCCCACAAAGTTTTCCCATGGCTCTACGCCCTCTCCATCAACGCCGGCTGCACATCCGCCTCACCCTGCAACAACTCAACCACCCAATCGATAAACACCCGAACCCTGGGCGACAGCTGTCGATGGGGCGGGTACACCGCTGAGATCGGCCACACCGGCACACTGTACTCGCTCAACACTTCGACCAGCCTGCCCTCGGCCAACTGCCGTTGCACGTGGTAACGCGGCACCTGGATCAAGCCGAATCCCGCTTCACAGGCCGTCACATAAGCGTCGGCGTTATTGACGGTCAACTCACTCGGCAATTGCATTTCCCGCACCCGCCCCGCCACCTCGAATTCGAACGGGAAGAACCGTCCATTGCCCGACGCAAAGCCAATGGCCTGATGCGTCGGCAAATCCTCCAGCCGCCGAGGCGTGCCGACCCGAGCGAGGTAGCCGGGGCTGGCACAGGTCAACTGATGCAGGCGCACGATGGGCCGCGCCACCAACCCTTGATCAAGGATAGTGCCGGCGCGGATTGCGCAATCCACGCCCTCGCGCTGCAGATGGACTTGGTGATCGTGAAAACCCATGTCCAGTTGCAACGCCGGGTAGCGGCGATAGAAATCCGGTAGGCGCGGCAGGATCCAGGTGCAGCCAAAGGCAATGGGCATGTCCACCTTCAAAGTGCCACGCGGCTGGCTCCGTTGCGCCGACAACGAACTTTCCAGGTCATCGAGGTCGTCCAGCAACTGGCCGCTGCGCTGGTAATACGCTTGGCCATCGAGCGTTGCGCGCACCTGTCGGGTAGTGCGCTGCAACAGTTGCACGCCCAAATGGGCTTCCAACTGCTGGATCAACAGACTGACCGTGGCTCGGGGCAAGCCAAGGTCATCAGCCGCCTTGCCAAAGCCGCCCAGTTCGACGATTCGCCGAAACACTTGCATGGCCTGTAATCGGTCCACTGTCGCGCCTAATTATTTAGATATTCCGAATAGTTAAACCAATAAACGGGGATTTATCCAGGAAATCCCTTGCTGGAGACTACACAGGTCGTTCATTTCCAGGAGCTATCAGCATGAAGACCCGCCAACTCGGCCATCGCGGCCCTTACGTTTCCTCCATCGGCCTGGGCTGCATGGGCATGTCGGACTTCTACACCACGGGCACGGACGAGGGCGAAGCGATTGCCACGCTGCACCGCGCCGTGGAATTGGGCGTGACGCTGTTCGACACCGCCGACATGTATGGGCCGCATACCAACGAAGCACTGCTCGGACGTGCCCTGCGAGGCAAGCGTGAAAGCCTGTACCTGGCGAGCAAGTTCGGCCTGGTGCGCAGCAGCGATCCCCATGCCCGTGGCGTCAATGGCCGCCCCGAATATGTGCGACAGTCGATCGACGGCAGCCTCAAGCGCCTCGACACCGACTACCTCGACCTCTACTACCAGCACCGCATCGACCCGGAGGTGCCCGTCGAAGAAACCATCGGCGCCATGGCCGAGCTGGTCAAGGCCGGCAAGGTCCGCCACATCGGCATCTCGGAGGCCAGCGCCGAGACCATCCAGCGAGCCCACGCCGTGCACCCACTGGCTGCGGTGCAAAGCGAATACTCGTTGTGGTCCCGCGAACCTGAACACAATGGCGTGCTCGATACCTGCAAACGCCTGGGCATTGCATTCGTCGCCTACAGCCCCTTGGGCCGGGGCTTTCTGACCGGCGAGCTGAAGTCACCGGAGGATTTTGCCGCCGATGACTATCGCCGCTTCAACCCGCGCTTCCAGGCCGACAACTTCAAGCGCAACCTGGCGCTGGTCGAACGGGTCAAGGCCTTGGCCTCGGACAAGGGCATCAGCGCCTCGCAACTGGCCCTGGGTTGGGTATTGGCCCAGGGTGACCACGTCATTGCGATCCCGGGCACCAAGCAGCGCAAGTACCTGGAGAGCAATGTGGCGGCGGCTTCGGTGGCGTTGAACGCTGACGAATTGGCCCAGCTGGATGGGATTTTCACAGGCGACGGTGTGGTGGCGGGCGACCGATACCAGGCGCAGACGATGACGTTGTTGAACGGTTGATCCGTCGGCTGGGCTGTCGGTTTCGACGGGCCGTACTCAAGCAGGCGTCAGTCCAGCCGATAACCCTATCAATAACAGCCCAAGGCCTCGCCGGGCTCTGCCAGTTGCATAGGGTAATAATCAATGGGTTTGCCGCTTAATCGCCTGCTGATGTGGGGCGTCCTGATGTTCCTCGCTGCAAGCACTTACGCGGCAGAGACACCGCTGCGCATCGTGACGGAGGAGCTGCCGCCCTACAACATGACGCAGAACGGGCGCGTGACCGGCATGAGCACCGAAGTGGTCCAGGCCGTGCTCAAGGAAGTCGGCATGGACGCGCCCATTCAGCCGATGCCCTGGGCCCGGGCCTACGACCTGGCGCTCAATGAAAGCAACGTGTTGATCTATTCGATCGTCCGCACGCCTGCACGCGAATCGCTTTTCCAGTGGGTGGGCACCATTGGCCCGACGCAGTGGTATATCTACTCGCTGGCGGACCGGCCGGTAAAACTCGACTCGCTGGCCGACGCCCATGGTCACCAGATCGCCACGGTCAATCAGGACGTGGGCGAGCAATACCTGGTCTCGAAGGGGTTTCGCATCGGTGAGGAATTGCAGTCGAGCACCAAGTACGAACACAACTACCGCAAGCTCAAGGTCGATCACGTCGAGCTGTGGATTTCCAACGAGCTCAACGCGCTGTACCTGACGCGCCAGAATGGCGAAGACCCGGACAAGGTGCTGATCCGCTCCCTGGCGCTTCCCGAACTGAGCAGCGCAGATGGCCTGAACATGGCCTTCAGTCGCAAGACGCCGGCCGAGACGGTGGAGAAGTTCCGCGCCGGTCTTGAGACCATCCGCCGCAACGGGGTCTACGACGCCATCCTGCGCAAATGGTTATGACATGGGTGACCCTTTCCGCACGGCGTCCTCCCAGCCACCACCGACCAAGGCGTTCAGCTCCCTGGGGCGACGCCTGGTGCTGGCAACGCTGCTGTTCTGCCTGTTCTTTACCCTGGCGATGGTCACCTGGCGCACCTGGCTGGCCTGGGAAAACAACCTGGCGGAAATGAATTCGGAGCTGGCCCTGATCGACCAGGTGTTCCAGAACACCCTGGCCCATGCCATTTGGGAACTGGATCGCGAATCTCTCGACCAACAAATCACCAGCGTTGCCGGGGCAGCCCCCGTGGGTCGCGTGGTGTTGAACATCCTGCGCCCCGGGCAAGCGCCTGAAGTCATCGAGCTCAAGCGCTACGCCGTCGATCAATCGGGCGTGGTGCCGGTGCTGCATCGCCAGCTCATCGCCCAGCCCTACGCCGGAGCCCATGAAAAAGTCGGTGAGCTGACCATCGAAGGCGACAACAACCTGCTGTGGGAGCGCCTCTGGAGCGAAGCGCGCAGCATCGTCATCACCCAGCTCATCCAGTCCTTGCTGCTGGCCGGGTTGATCATGACCATGTTCAACCGACTGGTGACCGTGCATGTGGTGCATATCGCCCGTCACCTGGGCGAACTCGCGCCGCATACCCTCAAGCGTCACCTCAAGCTGCAACGGGCGGTGCATCGCCAGGACGAACTGAGCCTGCTCGAATTCCAGGTCAATGAACTCCAGGACAATCTGCGCGCCCACCTCGAACGCCAGCGTTCGGATGAACTGGCCCTGGCCGCCAGCCGCGATCAAATGGCCGAACTGGTGGAGGCACGCACCGCGGAACTGAAAGCAGCCAACCAATCCCTCGAAGCCCTGTCCCGTCACGATGCCTTGACGGGCCTGGCCAATCGTCGCTACTTCGACGAATTGAAGGAAATCGAGTTTCGCCGGGCAATCCGTCACAACACCCCGCTGGCCGTGCTCATGTGCGACGTCGATTTCTTCAAGATCTACAACGACACCTACGGCCACATGCAGGGCGACCTGTGCCTGAAAGAGATCGCCGAAACCTTGCGCAGCGTGTTCGGCCGCTCTGGCGAACTGACCGCCCGCGTAGGCGGCGAAGAGTTCGTCGTGGTCCTGCCCAACATCAACGCCGCCCAGGCCTGTCAGGCGGCTCAACGCTTTCGCACCAGCCTGGCGGAACGTGAGCTGCCCCACAGCGGCTCCAAGGTCTCGCCTTTCGTCACCGTGAGCATTGGCGTCGCCGAGCTGGACCCGGAAACCATGGACCATTTCGATCAATTGCTGCAACGCGCCGACCAGGCGCTGTACCGGGCCAAACACCAGGGACGCGACCGCGTTGCCCTGTAACAACCATCACGCGTCATGAGGTCTGCCTATGCACGTTCGCCTGATACTCTGCTCATGCTTGCTACTCGCCTCGATCAGCCTGCAAAGCCACGCCGAGGCAATCGAAGTCGTGACCGAAGACTCCCTGTACGCCTATCAGCGTGACAACAAGGTCGTCGGGCCGGGCATTCTCATCGCCGAGGAGACGCTGAGAAACGCGCAGCTCACCGATTACAGCCTGTCGCTGTACCCGTGGGCCCGGGCCTACGAAAAAGCATTGCACGAGCCCAACGTGCTGATCTTCCCACTGGACCGCACCCCGGCCCGCGAGGCATTGTTCAAATGGGTGGGTGAAATACATCGGGTGGCGAGCCGGCTCTATAAAATGCGTGACAATAAAGATATCGCCGTCAACAACCTCGAAGAGGCCAAGCAGTACAGCATCGGTGTGGTGCGCAATGACGCCAAGCAGATTTACTTGCAACAGCGTGGGTTTACCCGGTTGGTCATCTCGGCCAACAACCACGACAACTTTCAAAAACTGCTGAATCGGCAGATCCAGTTGCTGCCGATGCCGGAAAACACCGCGCGCCTGATGAGCCAAGATGCCCAAGTGGATTTCACTTCATTGGAAGAGGTCTATACCCTCGATGAACAACCCCACAGGGTCCACCTGGCCTTCAGCCTGAGCACGCCGGATGACGTCGTCGCCAAGGCCCAACTCGCTTTCGAAAAACTCAAGGCGTCCGGTGAAGTCGCACGGATCATGAACGAACAGCGGTAGACTCTGGGGGATCACACCGCAAGCAACGATGAGGTATGTCCCGATGAGTAAAGCGTCCTACGTTCCGCCCAAGGTCTGGGAAAACGACGCCCCGTCTGGCGGCCAGTTCGCCAGCATCAACCGCCCTGTCGCCGGGCCGACCCATGACAAAACCTTGCCGGTTGGCAAGCACCCGCTGCAGCTCTATTCCCTGGCCACGCCCAACGGCGTGAAGGTGACCATCCTGCTGGAGGAACTGCTGGCGCTGGGTCATACGGGCGCGGAGTACGATGCCTGGTTGATCCGCATCGGCGAAGGTGACCAGTTCTCCAGCGGCTTTGTCGAGGTCAACCCCAACTCCAAGATCCCGGCCCTGCTGGACCGCAGCGTGGAACCCGCCATCCGGGTCTTCGAATCCGGCTCGATCCTGCTTTACCTGGCGGAAAAATTCGGCGCCTTCCTGCCCACCGACCCGGCGGGCCGCACCGAAACACTGAACTGGCTGTTCTGGCAGATGGGCTCCGCCCCGTACCTGGGCGGTGGCTTCGGACATTTTTACGCGTACGCGCCGGAGAAACTCGAATACCCGATCAACCGCTTCACCATGGAAGCCAAGCGCCAACTCGACGTCCTGGACCGCCGCCTCGGCGAAAGCCAATACCTGGCAGGCAACGACTACACCATCGCCGACATCGCGGTCTGGCCCTGGTATGGGCAACTGGTGCGCAACAACGTGTACGGCGCCGCCGAATTCCTGAGTGCCCACGAATACACCCATGTGCAGCGCTGGGCAGAAGAAATTGCCAAGCGCCCAGCTGTCCAGCGCGGACAGCGGGTCAATCGCACGTGGGGTGACGAGGCGAGCCAGGTGCCGGAGCGGCATGAGACTGGGGATTTGGGCTGAGGCCGGGTCGCATGTCGGATCGCTGGTAAACCCCGGTTTTTTTTGACCAGCACAGCCCCCTGTGGGAGCGAGCTTGCTCGCGATAGCGGTGGATCAGCCGACATCGATGCTGAATGTGCCGACCTCATCGCGAGCAAGCTCGCTCCCACACTGGATGGGTGGTGAACCTCGGTTTCTCGACTGGCACCGCCCCCCTGTGGGAGCGGGCTTGCTCGCGAAAGCGGTGGATCAGCTTGCAGTGATGCTGAATGTGCCGACGCCATCGCGAGCAAGCTCGCTCCCACAGTTCTTTCCCCAGATTTTCGTCAAGTGTTCAGCGGTTGGCTTCCAGCCTGTACCCATCGCCCGCCGACGCCGGAGTCGTTTCAGTGGCCAGGGCAAAAACACACTCATCCAGATAAGGCCTGACATCTGCCCATTTCTTGCGATCGGCGATAAACCCCCGCAGCTTCTTGCCGGCATCCACAACATCCGGTTCATGCGCCATCAACATGAGCCTGGCGACTGAACTGGCGTCATCGTCCTTGTGCTTGGCATGATCCTGCCGCGCGTAAGAATGAAACTCCTCGATCCGCCCCAGCACAGCCTCGGCGCCTCCCATGCACTTGTCACCCAGCACCTCTTCGCGCCGCTGCGCATGCCCCCCGGCAAAGCTGTCCTGGACAAGGTGAAGCAAACTGCCAAACGCCACCTGATTCACATTCGCCCGCAACCATGGACGCCCCACCGCAAAAAGATCCTGCACGGTCTGGCCGTTATTGAAATGCTGTTCCCAGCCTTCGATCTTGATGTCTTTCAAATAGGTATTGATGGGATAGGTTCCATCGGCAACCCCCCAGGCGAACTCGGCCCACATCATGATTTCACGCTTGGTCTTCTCCGGCGCGTTGCCTTCTTGGGACGCCATTGCATGCAAGAATTGCAGATCGCCAAAATGCGAACGAGAGATGTAGTTCCCCGCTCCCATGAACGCCATCGGATCGGAAACGCTTATGGCCTCTGCTTTCTCGAAGAGATTGACCCAACACCGCGTCTGCGAAATAAACCCAACCGAGTAACGCCCATTGCAGCCCTTGGTCTTGGCGTCTTCCGCGCCCGGCATGAATACCGGATCATCGTTCCAGCGAACCCCGGCAATAACGTAGGCGCCGGCATTCTCCAGGTTGGGGTTACTGCAATCCTGCCAATCCCCGTCACATCCATAGATCTTCTGCGTCAGCGCCTCATGGGCAGAATCGGAAAAGTTATGCAGCGCAAAACTGGCGAAAGGCACCGTCGCCTTATAGGAAACCCCATATTTCTTGGCCATCTCCCGCTCAGCCAAGGTGCCATCCGGCGAGAGCTGAAAAGCGTTGGCCTGGCAGATGCAACCCAACAAAACACCCCAAGCAACTCCCGACATGGCTTTGTATGTATTCATGGATTGTCTCTGGGCGATGACGAGCTGGTTCTCGTTTCGCGCTTGGGGTTGGTTGTGGTGAATGGCAAGACGCCATCGTCGAAGCATAGCGGGTGAGTCTTTGCCGTCCAGCAAGAACTGGTTCTTCCGTAGGTTTCCCCGAGACCTATACGAAAGTCTCTGCCCAACAGACGGAGCAAACCCCAACCAAAAGCCCCTATGGACCACCCCCGCAAATAGCACAAGCTCACGCCCACACAAGCCCCTCAGCCGTGACCGTTACAGCGAAAGGACCCCGCACGCATCCCTCGTACGCATCACGTCGCGCTCAACCGAGTCCAGCCATGAACCTACCGAACCTCTTCAACCAAGCCCGACCCCGCACTCAAGGGACGGTCAGCGTGGCCTGCACTTCGGGTGAACTCGACCAGGCGCTGGCCAACGTACGTATCACCCCAGTATTAATCACCGGTTTCGTCTCCCCTCACCTGGACATCGACCAGATCGCCACCAAGATCAAGAAGCGCTTCCCCCACAGCGCTATCAGCCTGTGCACGACCTCGGGTGAGCTGTGCAACGCTGCAAACACACTGTATTGCCAGACCGGCGAGACCTGGGATCGGGTGGTGTTGCAGCTGTTTGACGCCAGTGTGATTGTGTCGGCCGAGGTGGTGATGGTGCCGCTGGAGTGCGAAGACATTCGCGGGGGCGGCAAGCGCTTGGCCATGCGTGAGCGCATTACCCGATTGGTGAATAACATCAAGCAGGCGCAGGTGAGCACGCCCATCGACCATCGCGATACCTTGGCCTACGTGGTGTTCGATGGTCTTTCGGCTTCCGAGTCGTTTTTTATGGAAGCGCTCTATGAATCGGGACGCTTCCCCTGCTTGTTCGTCGGCGGCTCGGCCGGTGGCAAGACGGATTTCAAAAAGACCCTGATCAGCGATGGGCAGCGCAGCTATCAGAACCATGCGCAGATTGTCTTCCTGAAAACCGCGGCGGACGTGCGCTTCGGGGTGTTCAAGAGCCAGAACTTCCAACCGGCCGGGTTGACCTTCAGCGTGCTGACCGCGTCGGTCGAGGACCGCACCATCGACCAGGTCATCGACAGCCGCGGGAACATCAAGAGCATGGTCCAGGCGCTGTGCGAGGCATTCGAGTGCAGTGCCCAGGCGCTGGAGAAGAAGCTGGCCGATTATTCATTCGCCATCCGCGTGGGTGATGAGCTGTTCGTCCGTTCCATTGCCCGCATCGACTATCAGCAGCAGATCATCCAGCTGTTCTGCGACGTGGCGCCCGGCGAAGAGCTGGTGATGGTCAAGCGCACGCCCCTGCGCGAGGCGACCCGGCTCGACTACGAGAAATTCCTCAAGGGCAAAGGTGGTCGGCCGGTGGCCGCTATTCTCAACGATTGCATCCTGCGCCGGCTCAACAACAGCAGCGATCTGGGCAGCATGGCCGGCATTTTCGGGGATGTGCCTTTGGCCGGCTTCTCGACGTTTGGTGAAATCCTCGGCTTGAACCTTAACCAGACGCTCACGGCGATTTTCTTCTTCAGAGTCACCAAGGGCGCCGGTTTTGTCGATGAATACGTCGATAACTTCATCGCCCACTATGGCGAGTTCAAGGCGTTTTTCCTGCGCCGCCAGATCAAGAAATTGGCGGGCCTGAACCATGTCGTGGTCAAGCAGATCATGGCCTTCAAGATGAATGATTTCAGCAGCGCCTTGGACACTCGCGGCCTGGACCAGACAATCCTGCCGGTGTTCGACGGCCTGACAGACCTGGGCCAAGTATTGGCGCAGGCCAGCCAGCAGCAAGCGCAGATGGCAACGCAAATCAAGCATTACTCGGGCGAGCTTCACCTGTCGATGGATGACCTGACGGGCACGATAGACCGGCAAAACAGCGTCGCCGAGCAGGCCGGTACCACCGTCGAGCAACTGGCCACGCAAGCGGGTGAAGCCGTGGTCGGTGCCCGAGCGCTCGCCAGTTCGAGCTTGCGTATTCAGTCGATCGTGCAGGTCATCCAGCAAATCGCCGGACAGACCAACCTGTTGGCCCTCAACGCCGCCATCGAAGCCGCGCGGGCGGGTGAGATGGGCAGAGGGTTTGCGGTGGTGGCCGATGAGGTCCGCAAGCTCGCGGAAATCACCCGCCAGAATGCTGCGGAAATCGGTGTGGACATCGACCTGCTCTCGACGGAGATCCAAGGGGTCGCCCAACAGATCGAAGACCAGTCCGTCGCCGTGAGCGCCCTGCGCGAGATGCTCGATGCACTGGAAGACTCGAGCCGTACCACCGAAGGCACGGCACAACGCACAAAGGCCATCGCGGACACCTTGACCGGGCTGACTCACGCCAGTGCTTGAGGCCGAGTCGCCCAGGCACTGGATCGAGATTGGGCGACCACCGCAGATCCTGCTGTGGTGGATCAGTTTGCAGTGATGTTGACTGTGCCGCCGTCATCGCGAGCAAGCTCGCTCCCACAGTTTTTGAGTTGCCCGCAGGCATCACAATTACCCTGAGCTCCCACAGGGATTTGTGCCCACTGGGAGCTTGTGGTTGTTCGCAGCCGTCACCGTCAGGGAATCAACATCTGCACCTGCCCCGGCACGACGATCTTGATCACCCCCGCCCAGGTGCACATCAAGGTGCTGTTCGCATCGATGGCCGGCATGTTGCCCAGCAACAGGGTCGGTGCGCCGCCGGGGATCCACGGGGCGGCGGTGGCCGGGATGCAGGGCATGGGGGTCAGCACGCCAAGGGCCGCTGCGGTGGCCGCGGCCACGGTGGGGTTCGCCAGGCTCATGCACATGCCGAAGGTGGTGATGTTCACCAGCGGGATGTGATCCATGATGTTCGCCGCCGGCATCCCGCCGGTCAGCAGGCGATTGACCGGCAGCACATTGAGCACCGCCGGGGCTGCGCCGAAGCTGCATTGCAAGGTCGCGGTGCCACAGACTTGCGGGCATCCCATCGCGGCGGCTCCTTTGAAAGCGACTCATCCAAAACCATAGCTCGCCCGCATCCGATGCGCACGCCGCCATGCATCAAGCCCGCTGATTATCCGGCAACACGCTAACCTATAAGACCCTGGCGTGCTTGTGACGCCTCCCACGCGCCATTAGATTAGCCAATGATCGATGGCCTCCAAAATAAGCAGAAGGGATAAGCATGGCGTTTACTGATCAGTCCACCCGCGTGCGCGACGGTGAAGAACTCGATGCCAACCTGATCGACCCGTACCTCAAGGCCCACATTCCCGGCCTGACCGGCCTGCCGCGGATCAGCCAGTTTCCCGGGGGCGCGTCGAACCTGACCTACCTGCTGGAATACCCCGAACAGGAATTCGTCCTGCGCCGGCCGCCGTTCGGCCACAAGGCCAAGTCCGCCCACGACATGGGTCGTGAGTTCCGCATCCTCAACCAATTGCGCGAAGCGTTCCCGTACTGCCCCAAAGCCTATGTGCATTGCACCGACGAAGCGGTGATGGGCGCTGAGTTCTATGTGATGGAACGCGTCAACGGCATCATCCTGCGCTCCGACCTGCCGCCGGAGCTGGGCTTCGACACCGCCCGCACCGAAGCGCTGTGCAAGAGCTTCATCGACCGGCTCGTCGAATTGCACCGCGTCGACTACAACGCGTGCGGCCTGGCCGACCTGGGCAAGCCCGAAGGCTACGTGGCCCGGCAGATCCGTGGCTGGAGCGACCGCTACGAAAAGGCCCTGACCCCCGATGCGCCGAAATGGGAGACGGTCAAGGCCTGGCTCAACGACAAGATGCCCGCCGACCACCCGACGTCCAGCATCGTCCACAACGACTACCGCTTCGACAACGTGATCCTCGACCCGCAGAACCCGATGCAGATCATCGGTGTGCTGGACTGGGAACTGACCACCCTCGGCGACCCGTTGATGGACCTGGGCAACAGCCTCGCCTACTGGATCGAGGCCGACGACCCGGCGCCAGTGCAACTGATGCGTCGCCAACCGAGCCACGCCCCCGGCATGCTGACCCGCCGCGAATTCGTCGATTACTACGCCGAGCGCGCCGGGATCCGCATCGACAATTTCGACTTCTACTACACCTACGGCCTGTTCCGCCTGGCCGGGATCGTCCAGCAGATCTACTACCGCTTCTTCCACGGCCAGACCCAGGACAAACGCTTCGCGCAGTTCGTTCAGATGAACACACTGCTGGAGCAGATGAGCCTGCAGGTCATCGGTAAATCCACGCTCTGAGCGCCCCCATAACAAGGAAACAGCATGTCCAAGACCCAGTTGTTCGACCTCGACGGTAAAATCGCCTTCGTTTCCGGGGCCAGCCGCGGCATCGGCGAAGCCATCGCCAAACTGCTGGCCCAGCAAGGCGCCCATGTAATCGTGTCCAGCCGCAAGCTCGACGGTTGCCAGCACGTGGCCGATGCGATCATCGCCGCCGGCGGCAAGGCCACCGCCATCGCCTGCCACATCGGTGAAATGGAGCAGATCAGCCAGGTGTTCGCCGGTATCCGCGAACAGTTCGGGCGCCTGGACATCCTGGTGAACAACGCCGCCACCAACCCGCAATTCTGCAACGTCCTGGACACCGACCTGGGGGCGTTCCAGAAAACCGTGGACGTGAACATCCGCGGCTATTTTTTCATGTCCGTGGAAGCCGGCAAGCTGATGCGCGAAAACGGCGGCGGTAGCATCATCAACGTGGCGTCGATCAACGGCATCTCGCCGGGGATCTTCCAGGGCATCTACTCGGTGACCAAGGCCGCGGTGATCAACATGACCAAGGTCTTCGCCAAGGAATGCGCGCAGTTCGGCATCCGCTGCAACGCCCTCTTGCCAGGCCTGACCGACACCAAGTTCGCCTCGGCGCTGGTCAAGAACGACGCGATCCTGAAGACCGCCCTGGCGCAGATCCCCCTCAAGCGCGTGGCCGACCCAAGCGAAATGGCCGGCGCGGTGTTGTACCTGGCCAGCGATGCGTCGAGCTATACCACGGGCGTGGCGTTGAATGTGGATGGTGGGTTCCTGTCCTGACGGCGGGCTTAATGGAATTCCTGTGAAATCACCTGTGGGAGCGAGCTTGCTCGCGATAGCGTTTCATCAGTCATACAAGTACTGGCTGACCCGCCGCTATCGCGAGCAAGCTCGCTCCCACAATGGATTCTCTGGGATCGCAGAAATGAATATTTATTCCAACATTTGCAATTAAAGAATATTTATTCCATAAAGAGCCCTCCTGAAAACAAAAATTCAAAGGGCTCTTTCTCATGCGCGAACTCGGCATCGGTCTGATTGGCACCGGCTTCATGGGCCGTGCCCATGCCTTGGCGTTCCACAATGCCAAAGCGGTGTTCGACCTCCCCCTGAACCTGACACTGACGGCCCTGGCCGACGCCGATCCGCAGCGTGCCCGGCAATGTGCCCAAAGCTGGGGGTTCGAGACGGCCCATAGCGACTGGCAACGGCTGATCGACGACCCGAAGGTTCATCTGGTCGCCATTACCACACCGAACCATCTGCACTTCCCGATGGCCATGGCCGCGCTGGCGGCTGGCAAAGCGGTCTATTGTGAAAAGCCTCTGGCGGTTTCCCTGGAGCAGGCCGAGCAGATGCGCCAGGCGGCCAAGGTCGCCGGGGTGGTGACGCGGGTCGGCTACAACTACCAGCACAACCCGATCATCCAACGGGCGCGGGACATGATTCAACGCGGCGAACTGGGGCAGATCATCAGTTTCCAGGGCGAATTCAGCGAAGACTTCATGGCCGATCCCGCCTCGCCGTGGTCATGGCGTTGCGAAGCGACCCACGCCGGTGGCGCACTGGCGGACCTGGGCAGCCACTTGCTGGCCATGGCCCGGCACTTGTTGGGCGATGTCGAGGCCGTGTGCGCCGACAGCCAGACCGTGCACCACCAGCGCCCTGCCAGCGCCGGCAATGTCGAACAGCGGGCCATCGCCGTGGATGACCAGGTCCACGGGCTGCTGCGTTTCGCCAGTGGCGCCCGGGGCACGGTGAGCAGCAGTTGGCTCAAGCACGGCTACAAGAACCACCTGAGTTTCGAGATCAGCGGCACCCTCGGCACCCTGGCGTTCGATCAGGAACGGCTCAATGAACTGCGCCTGTGTCGCGCCGGTCAGCCAGGCTTCCAGCGCCTGCTGGCGGGCCCGGACTTGCCTGGCTATGCCGCGTTCAGCCCGGCTGCCGGGCATCAGTTGGGTTACAACGAATTGAAGACGTTGGAGGTGCAGGAGCTGATCATGGCCCTCACTGGCGAAGGCGCCGGCGGGACAGACTTCGACGAGGCCTGGGAAGTGGAGCGGCTGGCGGCGGCGATTCGTGTGGCGGCGCGGGAGGAGCGTTGGGTCAAGGTGAGGTGAGCTATAACCGCTCATTTGTGCCCATTTTGTGAACCTTTGGAAAGGGACTTATCCCCACCTGTGGGAGCAAGGCTTGCCCGCGATGAAGATGACGCGGTCTCCCTGGGAACCGAGGCGCCTGCATCGCGAGCAAGCTTTGCTCCCACGCAGCGGGGATAAATCCCCTCGCCACAGAGGGTGTCCAACTTCAATCTTGGGTTTGCAATTCAACCAACCTTGCCGCCAACGCCTTGGCCTGGCTCGCCACATCGGTCACGGCAGTACTTTCCCACCACATCCCCCGCAGTGGCGGGCCCATGGCGAACAGGCGGCTGGCCGGCTCGCCGTGGGCATCCCGCACCGCGCCATCGGCACGCGCGGCGATGCCCAGGGCCAGCGGCCCCGGCTGGATCAGCCCTCGCGCCAATAGCTGTTGCGGTAACGGTCTGGCAACGCGACGCCAGTCATATTCGATGCCGCTGGAGTTGATCAACGCGGCGCCCTGCACCACTTCCAGTCCAGCCTCGTTCCGTCGGCGAATGCAAATGGCCACTAAGCCTTCGGCAGACGTTGCCAGCCCCTTGAACGACGCCGCATGAATCCGCAACCGCCCTTCCCCGTGCAAACGCGCCACCAGCTCCGCACTCAACGGTGGCGAGCGATGGTGATGGCTCTCCCACCATGGCCGCACATGCCGCACGAACTGTCGGCGCTGCACATCGCTGGCCTGGTTCCACAAACGCCCGATGTGCGCGCGTACCGTATCCAGCGGCGCCTGCCAATCGATCCCTTGGGCTTGGGCCTGGCGGCATTGCTCGCGCAGGGCTCGCATCAGTTGGCGGGGCGAACGCAGGCTGGGATCCTCGGCGAGGAAATCCACCCAGGCCGGCGGTTGGCGGCGCACATGGGGCAGCAGGCCATGGCGGGAAAACACTTCGATCAGCCCGCGATGCCCGGCCTGTTCCAGGGACACGACGGCATCGACCATGGTCAGCCCCGAGCCAATGATCAGCACCGTGGACTGCGGGTCGAGCTGACGCATCGCAGCCACATCCCAGGGATCCAGGGCCGCGGCATTCAAGCCGCTGGATTCGGTTTGCGGGGTGCGCGCCGCCGGGAACATGCCGGTGGCCAGCACCGCGAAACGGCCACGCAAGATTTGGCCATCGTCCAGCGTCACCATCACGGCATCGTCGACAAGCCGCAGGTCCACGGCCTCCCCACGCACATGCTCGGCGGTCGAACCGTTTTGTGCGCCCCTCTCGCGCGCTTCGGCCAGGCGTTGCTGCACATAGAGGCCAAACATCCCCCGGGGTGGGAACAACTCGCTGATGGGCACGTGCTGCTGATCCGACTCGGGCCAGCCGCCGGCTTCGATGAACGCGGTGAGCCATTGAGTCAGGTCATCGGCGTTGTCCGGGTCAACGCTCATGCGCGCCGCGTTGCCGTTCAAGGTGTGGCCCAGTTCCACGGCACTGTAGGCTTCGCCCCGGCCCAATTCACTGCGCGGCTCGACGATCAGCACCTCGCGCCGGCCCGGCAGGCGCAGCAACTGCGCGGCCAGCATGGCACCGCTCAGGCCGCCGCCGATGATCAGCATATCGGCTTCGCGGATGAGCCCGCCGCCCTGTCGCTCCAGCGCTGTGTCCATACCGCTCTCCCCAGGCATCAAATCACCACGTTGCGTACGAATCTCGCCGCCACCGAGCCATCGTTGCGATAGGCATGGGGCTGGTTGCTGGCGAACATGAAGAACTCACCGACGCCTATGCGACGCTCTTCGCTGCCCAGCAACAACGTCAGGCAGCCTTCGAATACATAAAGTTGTTCGCTCCATCCATCTGCGTCGCACTCGGAATGGTAATGCTCGCCCGGCTCCAGCCGCCATTCCCAAAGTTCTACCTCACGGCTGGCGGTGGCCTTGGCGAGCAACACAGCTTTGCTGCCCGGGATCACACCGGTCCAGACCAGTTCGTTGATGCGGCTCGGGTCGCGGGCGTCGGGCGCTTGAATCAAGTCGCTGAAGGCGACATCGAGGGCTTCGGCGACCCGGTCCAGGGTGGTCAGGCTGACGTTCTTTTCGCCGGCCTCGATAGCCACCAGCATCCGCCGGCTAACTCCCGACAGCTCGGCCAGCGCCGTCTGGCTGAGCTCGGCGGCATGCCGCAGACGACGGACGTTCTGGCTGACGTGTTGCAGGACGGAGGCCCGCTGGCCGGATTCTTTGTGCACTATATTGCTCACATGGCTGGGTTGCGCATTATACTGCCCAACTTCGGACGCATTGTGCGTCCGCCTCAAGTGGCGCGCAAGGTCATGGCATCGGCGAACTCCCCGCAAGCTTCCCCCCGTTTCTCAAGGTTCAGCAAGGCCGAATGCGTGCTGGTGCTGATTACCATGATCTGGGGCGGGACTTTCCTGTTGGTGCAGCATGCCATGACGGTCAGCGGGCCGATGTTTTTCGTCGGCCTGCGCTTCGCCGCCGCAGCCGCGTTTGTCGCGCTGTTTTCCTGGCGGCAGCTGCGAGACCTGACCCTGTTCGAACTCAAGGCCGGGTGCTTCATCGGCGTGGCGATCATGCTCGGTTACGGCCTGCAGACCGTCGGCCTGCAAACCATCCCCAGCAGCCAATCGGCGTTCATCACCGCGCTTTACGTGCCGTTCGTGCCCTTGCTGCAATGGCTGGTGCTGGGCCGTCGACCGGGCTTGATGCCCAGCCTCGGTATCATGCTGGCGTTCACCGGACTGATGCTGGTATCGGGCCCGGCCGGGGCCTCGCTGAACTTCAGCCCCGGTGAAATCGCCACGCTGATCAGCGCCATCGCGATTGCCGCCGAAATCATCCTGATCAGCGCCTATGCCGGCCAGGTCGATGTGCGCCGGGTGACCGTGGTGCAACTGGCGAGCACGGCGGTGCTGGCGTTCCTGATGGTGGTGCCGACTCAGGAAGCGATCCCGGATTTTTCCATGTTGCTGCTGATCAGCGCCGTGGGCCTGGGCGCCGCCAGCGCAGCGATCCAGGTGGCGATGAACTGGGCACAGAAAAGCGTCTCGCCCACCCGCGCCACACTGATCTATGCCGGCGAACCGGTCTGGGCCGGCATTGCCGGACGCCTGGCGGGTGAGCGGCTGCCGGCCATTGCCTTGTTCGGCGCGGCGCTGATCGTGGCGGCGGTGATTGTCAGTGAGCTGAAGACCCGGAGCAAAGGTGAGGTCGAGGTTGATGAGGTGCTTGAGCGCGAGCAGTGAGGCCGGTGGACCAGCGAAATAGCAGCGGGCAAAATCCTGTGGCGAGGGGATTTATCCCCGCTGGGTCGCGTAGCGGCCCCGAAACCTGCCGGTGCGGTGTGTCAGCTCTATGGAATTACCTGCTTTGGGTCTGCTGCGCAGACCTGCGGGGATAAATCCCCTCGCCACAGGTGATGTGTATCACGCGGTATTTGTGGCTAGCTCTGACTCTATCTCCCCTCCCCCAAACAACGCAAAGCCCGAAAATTCAACCAACCTTGTAGGATTCTGCGACACCCTCGCGGTTGGTGATCGGGAATACGCCACGTATGATCCTTCACAACCTCCCGCCGAATAGAAGCCTATGTCACTGATAGTTCTATTGCTTTTGCCCTTCATCGGCAGCTGTGTCGCGGCGCTGCTGCCGCATAACGCCCGTAACGCCGAATCGCTGCTGGCCGGCCTCGTAGCCCTGGCCGGCACGGTTCAGGTGGCCTTGCTGTACCCGCAGATCGCCGACGGCGGCGTGATCCGCGAGCACTATGAGTGGTTGCCCAGCCTGGGCCTGGACTTCGTGCTGCGCCTGGACGGCTTTGCCTGGCTGTTTTCGTTGCTGGTGCTGGGCATCGGCACGCTGGTGTCGCTGTACGCCCGCTATTACATGTCGCCGGACGACCCGGTGCCGCGTTTCTTCGCCTTTTTCCTGGCGTTCATGGGCGCCATGCTCGGGCTGGTGATCTCCGGCAACCTGATCCAGATGGTGTTCTTCTGGGAACTGACCAGCCTGTTCTCGTTCCTGCTGATCGGCTACTGGCACCACCGCGCCGACGCTCGACGCGGTGCCTACATGGCCTTGATGGTGACCGGGGCCGGCGGGCTTTGCCTGTTGGCTGGGGTGATGCTGCTCGGCCATGTGGTGGGCAGCTATGAGCTGGACAAGGTCCTGGCCGCCGGCGACCTGATCCGTGCCCATGCCCTCTACCCCATTCTGTTGCCACTGATCCTGATCGGCGCCCTGAGCAAAAGCGCCCAGTTTCCCTTCCACTTCTGGCTGCCCCACGCCATGGCCGCTCCCACGCCGGTGTCGGCGTACCTGCACTCGGCGACCATGGTCAAGGCCGGGGTGTTCCTGCTGGCGCGGTTATGGCCGTCGCTGTCGGGCAGTGAAGAATGGTTCTACATCGTCGGCGGCGCGGGGGCCTGTACGTTGCTGCTAGGCGCCTACTGCGCGATGTTCCAGAACGACCTCAAGGGCCTGCTGGCCTACTCCACCATCAGCCACCTCGGGCTGATCACCCTGCTGCTGGGCCTGAACAGTCCGCTGGCGGCCGTGGCGGCGGTGTTCCATATCCTCAACCATGCCACGTTCAAGGCATCGCTGTTCATGGCCGCCGGGATCATCGACCACGAAAGCGGCACCCGCGACATTCGCAAGCTCAGCGGCCTTGTGCGGCTGATACCGTTCACCGCGACCCTGGCCATGGTCGCCAGCGCGGCCATGGCCGGGGTGCCGCTGCTCAATGGTTTCCTGTCCAAGGAAATGTTCTTCGCCGAGACGGTGTTCATTTCCGCCACGGCTTGGGTCGAGCTGGCGTTGCCGATCATCGCCACCATTGCCGGGACCTTCAGCGTCGCCTATTCCCTGCGCTTCACCGTGGATGTGTTCTTCGGCCCCACCGCCACCGACCTGCCCCATACCCCTCACGAACCACCGCGCTGGATGCGTGCGCCAGTGGAATTGCTGGTGTTCACCTGCCTGTTGGTGGGGATTTTTCCGGCCCAGGTGGTCGGCTCGTTGCTCGCGGCCGCCGCGTTGCCGGTGGTGGGCGGCACGCTGCCCGATTACAGCCTGGCGATCTGGCACGGCCTGAACGCGCCGATGATCATGAGCCTGGTGGCGATGTCCGGCGGCATCGTCCTGTACCTATTGTTGCGCAAGCAACTCCGGCTAGGTCACATCAAGCATCCGCCGTTCATTGGCCGGCTCAGCGGCAAGCGGTTGTTCGAACGTTGCCTGGTACTGATGATGCGCCAGGGCCGACGATTGGAACGCAAGATCAGTACCCGGCGCCTGCAAGCCCAACTTTTTTTCCTGGTGCTGGCGGCGGTATTGGCCGGGCTGATCCCGATGCTGCACAGCACGCTGGTCTGGGGCGACCGACCGAAGATCCCCGGTTCCATCGTCTTCGTCACCTTGTGGCTGCTAGCGATCGCCTGTGCCCTGGGGGCGGCCTGGCAGGCCAAGTATCACCGGCTCGCGGCCCTGACCATGGTCAGTGTCTGCGGCCTGATGACCTGCGTGACCTTCGTCTGGTTCTCCGCCCCCGACCTGGCCTTGACGCAACTGGTGGTGGAAGTGGTGACCACGGTGTTGATCCTGCTGGGCCTGCGCTGGCTGCCACGGCGGATCGAGGACGTCTCGCCGCTGCCCAACAGCGAGCGCCGCGCGCGCATCCGCCGCCTGCGGGACTTGCTGCTGTCCATCGCCGTCGGCGGCGGCATGGCGCTGTTGTCCTATGCGATGCTGACACGGCAGACGCCCAACGACATTTCGTCGTTCTACTTGAGCCGCGCCCTGCCCGAAGGCGGCGGCAGCAATGTGGTAAACGTGATGCTGGTGGACTTCCGTGGCTTCGATACCCTAGGGGAAATCACCGTGCTGGTGGCGGTGGCCCTGGCGGTGTTCGCCCTGTTGCGGCGTTTCCGCCCACCGAAGGAAAGCATGCAACTGCCGGCGCAACAGCGCCTGCTGGCACCGGACGTGGTCACCGACCTGGTCAACCCGCGCCATGCCAGCGACACCGCCTTGGGTTTCATGATGGTGCCGTCGGTGCTGGTGCGCCTGCTATTGCCGATTGCCCTGGTGGTGTCGTTCTACCTGTTCATGCGCGGTCACAATCAACCCGGTGGTGGCTTCGTGGCCGGGCTGGTGATGTCCGTGGCGTTCATCCTGCAGTACATGGTCGCCGGCACCCAGTGGGTCGAGGCGCAAATGAGCCTGCGACCGCTGCGCTGGATGGGCACCGGGCTGTTGTTCGCCACCGCCACGGGCCTGGGATCGATGGCCGTGGGTTATCCGTTCCTGACCACCCACACCTGGCATTTCGAATTACCGCTGCTGGGGGATATCCATCTGGCCAGCGCGCTGTTCTTCGATATCGGCGTATACGCCGTGGTGGTCGGTTCCACCCTGTTGATCCTCACCGCCCTGGCTCACCAGTCGGTGCGCGCCCATAAACCGGGCCTGCAAGCCAAACCCGTCGCCCCCGTCAAAGGAGCCACCGCCTGATGGAAGAAGTCATCGCAATCGCAATCGGCGTACTGGCCGCCTCCGGTGTCTGGCTGGTGCTGCGGCCACGGACCTTCCAGGTGGTCATGGGCCTGTGCCTGCTGTCCTACGGCGTCAACCTGTTCATCTTCAGCATGGGCAGCCTGTTCATCGGCAAGGAGCCGATCATCAAGGACGGCGTGCCCCAGGACCTGCTGCACTACACCGACCCGCTGCCCCAGGCACTGGTGCTGACCGCCATCGTGATCAGCTTCGCCATGACCGCGCTGTTCCTGGTGGTACTGCTGGCGTCCCGGGGCCTGACCGGTACCGACCATGTGGACGGTCGGGAGCCCAAGGAATGATATTGACGCCCCATCTGATCGCCGCCCCCATCCTGCTGCCGCTGCTGACCGCCGCGTTGATGCTGATGCTGGGCGAGAAACACCGCCCGCTCAAGGCCCGGATCAATCTGTTTTCCAGCCTGCTGGGCCTGGGCATCGCCGTGCTGTTGCTGTACTGGACCCAGGACCAGGCCTTGCCTGCCTCCATTGGCGTGTACCTGCCCGGCAACTGGCAGGCGCCGTTCGGCATCGTCCTGGTGGTCGATCGCCTGTCAGCGCTAATGCTGGTGCTGACCGGCATCATCGGCGTCAGCGCCCTGCTCTTCGCTACGGCCCGCTGGGACCGCGCCGGTGCCAGTTTCCATGCGCTGTTCCAGATCCAGCTGATGGGCCTCTACGGCGCCTTCCTGACGGCGGACCTGTTCAACCTGTTCGTGTTCTTCGAGGTACTGCTGGCAGCTTCCTACGGTTTGATGCTGCACGGGTCAGGTCGGGCGCGGGTATCCTCGGGCCTGCATTACATTTCCATCAATCTGCTGGCCTCGTCGTTGTTCCTGATCGGCGCGGCGCTGATCTATGGCGTCACCGGCACGTTGAACATGGCCGACCTGGCCCTGAAAATCCCCCTGGTGCCGGAGGCCGACCGCGGCTTGCTGCACGCCGGGGCAGGCATTCTCGCGGTGGCGTTCCTGGCCAAGGCCGGCATGTGGCCGCTGAATTTCTGGCTGGTGCCGGCCTACAGCGCCGCCAGCGCACCGGTGGCGGCGCTGTTTGCGATCATGACCAAGGTTGGCGTCTACACGATCCTGCGCCTGTGGACACTGCTGTTCTCCGGCCAGGCCGGCGCCTCGGCGTATTTCGGCGCCGACTGGCTGGTCTACGGCGGCATGGCGACCATCGTCTGCGCCGCCATCGCCATTCTCGCGGCCCAACGCCTGGAGCGCATGGCGAGCCTGAGCATCCTGGTCTCGGCCGGAATCCTGTTGTCGGCCATCGGCTTCGCCCAACCGAACCTGGTAGGTGCGGCGCTGTTTTACCTGGTGAGTTCGACCCTGGCGCTCTGCGCGCTGTTCTTGCTGGCCGAGCTGATCGAACGCTCGCGCTCGGCCAACGAGCTGTCCCTGGACGACGACTTCGACACCTTGCCGCGACCGCTGGAATCCTTGCAGCCGCCCAAGGGCATCAATCTCGATGACGAGCAGAAAGCCGTGGTCGGGCAAGTGATTCCCTGGACCATGGCTTTCCTTGGCTTGAGCTTTATCTTTTGTGCGCTGTTGATCATCGGCATGCCGCCGCTTTCGGGGTTCATCGGCAAGCTGAGCCTGCTGAGCGCCTTGCTCAATCCCCAAGGGCTCGAGGCCAGCGCCGGGGCACCGGTGTCGAACCAGGCGTGGGGCTTGCTGGCGTTGCTGATCCTATCGGGATTAGCCTCGTTGATCGCCTTCTCGCGCCTGGGCATCCAGCGCTTCTGGACGCCGCAAGAGCGACCGTCACCGTTGCTGCGGCCATTCGAATGCCTGCCGATCATCGTGCTGCTGGGCCTGGGCATCGCCCTGGCCTTCAAGGCCGAGCCGTTGCTGCGCTATACCCAATCCGCCGCCGATGCGCTGAACACCCCGGAACATTACGTGATGTCGGTACTCGCCACCCGCGCCGTGCCCAACCCGGAAACCCGCGCCGCGTTGCGGGAGGTGCAGCCATGAAGCGCCTGTTTCCCGCCCCGTGGTTGTCCCTGGCGCTGTGCGTGCTGTGGCTGGTGTTGAATGTGTCTCTCAGCGCCGGCCATCTGCTGCTGGGCGCCGCGCTGGGGTTCCTCGCCCCATTGATGATGCGCCCGTTGCGACCGCGGCCCATCCGTATTCGCCGGCCGTGGGTGATGTTGCGCTTGTTCCTGCTGGTGGGCCGCGACGTGCTGGTGTCCAACCTGGCGGTGGCCTGGGGCGTGCTGAACGCCGGGCGCCGCCCGCCTCGCTCGCGGTTCATCAAGGTGCCACTGGACCTGCGCGATGCCAACGGCCTGGCCGCGCTGTCGATGATCACTACGGTGATTCCCGGGACCGTCTGGTCGGAACTGGCCCTGGATCGCAGCATCCTGTTGATGCACGTGTTCGACCTGGCAGACGAGGCGTCATTCATCGCGCATTTCAAGGCCACCTACGAGCGCCCGTTGATGGAGATTTTCGAATGAGCCCGCTGCTGTCCAATGCGATCCTGTTGAGCCTGTTCCTGTTCTCCCTGGCGATGGTGTTGACCCTGTGGCGGCTGTTCAAGGGCCCGTCGGCCCAGGATCGGGTATTGGCCCTGGACTATCTGTACATCGTGGCGATGCTGATGATGTTGGTGCTGGGCATCCGTTATGCCAGTGACACCTATTTCGAGGCGGCGCTGCTGATCGCCCTGTTCGGCTTTGTCGGCTCGTTCGCCCTGGCCAAGTTCCTGCTGCGTGGCGAGGTGATCGAATGAACGGCGAACTGTCGATGTGGGTGGAAATCCCGGTGGCGATCCTGCTGGTGCTCAGCGGCCTCTTCGCCCTGGCCGGAGCGATCGGCCTGGTGCGCTTGAAGGACTATTTCCAGCGCATGCACCCACCGGCCCTGGCCTCTACACTGGGTGCCTGGAGCGTGGCACTGGCCTCGATCATTTATTTCTCGGCGCTCAAGTCCGGGCCGGTGTTGCATGCCTGGCTGATCCCGATCCTGCTGTCGATCACCGTCCCGGTGACCACCCTGCTGCTGGCCCGGGCGGCCTTGTTCCGCAAACGCATGGCTGGGGATGATGTGCCGGCGGAAGTGAGCAGCCGCCGAACCGACTGACAGGTATCTCGAGCCGGTACAGCTTTTGTGGCGAGGGAGCTTGCTCCCGCTGGGTTGCGCAGCAGCCCTGAGACCTGCCACTTCGGTGTGTCAGGCTTACATGTGTTCAGCAATTCTGAGCTGCCGGGTTTGGTCGATAGCTGACCGCCAGAACCTCCGTTACTTATATGAGTAGAGTCAGCGACAACACTCGAAACGGTAACAATGGAACGCTTAATATTGGGGCGGCAAACATTTGTGCCAAGTACATCCGCTCAGGTCATACCCATCAGGCAAACTGGAGCACTCGGCCAATAACAGGTCCGCCTATGAGAACTTCTTTTTTAACGAGGATGATTGTTTGGCTGACATATGGGCTGGCCCTGAGCGGTTGCAGCCAACTCGAGCCACATTCACGAGCAAGCTGGGAGACAGATTCACGAGTGTCGACCGAAGAAGTTATGTCATGCGCGCAAAAAACCATTCAAGCTTTATCAGTTAAGAATCCCAAATGGGAAACGACTGTGACTCGACTGGACGTTCATGACGGGACACTGGAAACAGGCGACTATCCAAACACTAATGCAACTGGATTAAGAACCCGTGTCACTTTCCAGCCCGAAGCACATCAACTCATAGTGGACATTAAAGGTAGCGGCCCCTACTACATGGATCTTGGGGCCAAAGAGGGCGCATTCCACTTCAGGCACAGCATGGAAAATTGCCTAGCAAGATAGTCTCTCAGAGGAAGATCAATGGAGAAAAAATCATTCTTTTTGGTTGCTTTTTTGATGCTTTCAGGGTTTTCCACTGGCGTTTTTTCTCGAGAAATCGAGTGGAAGGAGAATGCGTCGGTTGTGAGGACTATAGAAGATCCAAAAGTAATGATCGAGCGCACAGAAGCATTCAATAAAAGCTTGAAGCGCAAAGGCTACTCAGGCGCCATAAAAGACTGCTCTGACATCTATGACTTCCCTGTTGGGGTTGCAAGAGGAAACCATAGTTTTGGCAGCATTTGCACTTACCAGCATGATCAATCCATAAAAAAGGTTTTTGTTTGCAACGATCTGATGGTGGGACATTTTGCGATGCTGAATGAATTTACGGATACGGACCGGTGGAAAGCCAAAGCCATTTATGAGAACTGTTATGGCGGATAGGCTGACTTGTGTTCGGCCTTTTTGAAGCTGCTGCGCAGCCCAGCGGGAGCAAGCTCCCTGGCCACAAAGATTGCGGTTGGCTGGGTTTGTCTGCAATTACATGCAGCCCTGGGTGAGTTGGAAACTCAGGCCCACGCCACCGTCAGCAACCCAGCCCCAAGCACCACGCACAACGGCGAATAGACCCAGGTGTCGAGCCTGGCGAAAGTCGAGCCCTTGACCTCCTTGAAGAAACCCACCAGCTCCGACTCGCCAATGGCCCGGGCGAACATCAGCAAGGCGATCGCACTGATCAGCCACTGCAACGCCCGGTGGGTGACCGGCTGCGCCAGCAGGCCGACCCGCAGGCACACCAGCAGTGCAATCATCAGCAGTGCCAGGGCCACCAGCAAAGTCAGCCAGCCCGAGGGGTCGAACGCCGGTCGCAGCGCCTCCCCTTGCTTCACCGGTACCTGGGGGACCACCGCCAGGGCCGCCCACCGCCCGCCGAGGGCCCAATACAAATGAATCAAGCTGATGGTCGCAAACACTGCGACCAGCGACCGAGCCAAGAAAAGCGTCATTCGCCAGCCTCCTGAAAAAGGTTGAACAATCATCCTAGCTCGAATTTGGCATTTTGCTGGACGGGCGCAGGTTGCCAGTTTCCAGTGAATGATTCATTGCCCAGGATCAAGCGTTCAACCCGCTGGCATGCGCGCCGTCCTAGTATCCTGTTTCGCAAATACGTTTCTTTTTTGGCGAGTGGCTGTTGTCGTCAGGCAAGGCGCCGCGACGAGTCATAGCCCGCTATGGCGAGGAGCGGCAACCCAGCATGACGACAACAGACGCCGTCAAAAAGGAACAGTATTTGTGATACAGGACACTAGAGACCGGCGGACACCTTGTCGGCGACCTCCTTGGGCAACCAGGCCTGCCAGACCTCAGGGTGGGCCTTAAGGAACGCCTCGGCGGCTTCACGGGGTGGCGTGCGCTTCTCGCTCATGTCGGCCAGGGCCTTGTTCAACGGCTCGATGGGCAAGTCGACCTTGCTGAAGAACTCGGCAATGTCCGGGTATTGCTTCTGGAAGGGCACGGAGACACCGATCGACAGCTTCGAGGCCAGTGAACGGGTCGGCTTCGGGTTGGGGTTATCGGCGTCGGTCAGGGTCTTCCAGGCCTCGGCATCGAACGGCGGTTCTTGCAACTGCACCAGCTTGAAGCGCCCGAGCAGCGGCGTGGGCGACCAGTAGTAAAACAGGATTGGCTTGCCCCGGCGGATCGTCGAGCTGATTTCCGCATCCAGCGCCGCCCCCGAGCCGCTGCGAAAATTCACGTAGCTGTCAGACAAGCCATACGCCTTGAGCTTCTGTTTGTTGACCACCTCGGAGGTCCAGCCGATAGGGCTGTTGAGGAAGCGGCCCTTGTCGGGGCTCTCCGGGTCCTTGAACACGTGCTTGTAGCGCGCCAGGTCCTCGACACTGCGCAGGTCCGGCGCCAAGGGCTTGATGCCCTTGGCCGGATCGCCCTTGATGACGTACTCGGGCACCCACCAGCCTTCGGTCGCGCCTTTGACCGTATCGCCCAAGGCGACCACCTTGCCTTCGGCCTCGGCCTTGACCCACACCGGGCTGCGGCCGGCCCATTCCTCACCGATCACCTGGATGTCGTTATTGGCCAGGGCGGTTTCCAGGGTAATGGTGGTCCCGGGCAAGGTATCGGTCTGCAATCCATAGCCCTTTTCGACGATGACTCGCAGGATATCGGTGATCAGGCTGCCACTTTCCCAGTTCAAGTCGGCAAAGTGGATCGGCGCTGTGGCGGCCGACACCGGAAGGGGTGAAACCAACACAGCGAAGGTGGCCCAGGCGGCCAGCCACTGTCGAACTCGTTTCATGCTTTGCACCTCATGCCAGATACAGCAATCGCTGAACGGCCCTGCGTAACCGAACGCAAGCCTTGAATAATTCAGTCAATTGACTGTAGCCGAGGTTCCAGCGAGGCCTTGCGAAACTGTCAGCGGTTTGGGCGCACAGGCTCTGAAACGGTCACTCACTGGCCTTGAAAGTCACCAGTTCGCCCTTGCGCCACTTGGCGGCCTTGGCGGTGACCGCCTTCAAGGTCTTGGTCAAGCCTTCCTGCAACTGTTCGTTGGCCGCGAACACGGTCACCACGCTGTGGCCTTCCTTGAACAGGATGGCATGGCCACCAGGGGTCGTGACGAAGGCGTAATCGCCAATGCCATAGACCGTCAGCTTGATTTCGCGAAAACGGATTTCAAACTTGCCACCTTCGCGGCTGGGCAATACTGCCGCGCGAAAATGATCACCGACCTTGAGCTCGAGCCTGGGCTTGTCATCGACCACCAGGGCCGACTCGGTGTCGATTTCGGCGACATAAATACCTTCGGCGGTCTGCTCAGTGATGTAGACGAAACGTGACTGGAATTGCTTGACCAGTTTTGCCCGCAGGTCACCAAGTACAAATAACGCATGCATGTCGAGATTACTTACTGCCAAGGAAACATCCCCATTTTTGAAAAAGACCCGCCCTGCGCAAAGGACGGACCACGAGAACCCGTACCGACTGTAGTGTCGTAATGGACCTGTCACTGAAATTCGAAATGAACGGCGCGCCCTGTCCCGGGCCGAGAGCAGACTAAAGGTTGCCGCTCTCGCCGTCTTTCCCGGGGGGTCGCCAGAGGCTGAAGGAAAACGCCACTCTGAGCATCGGAAAAGTTGGGACGACTAACTTTAGGGAAATTTCTCACTTAAAAAAGCATTTTTCTGACATCGAGCCCAAAAAAAATTGCTTTAGATAGGCGCAACCGTCCACACGACGCTGCCGATTCTAGAGCAGCGGAAGGCGTGGAGACTACTCGAAGTACCCGGCAATTCGTCGGTAAACCATGAAAAGGAATTCATTATGGCCACTTTTACCACCCTGCCCCACCCCGTCGCACCTTGCATCGTTGAAACAGCCAACGGCATTGATGGGGTCGATTGCCTGCCAATTTCGTTGATTCAACCGCGTTATCGAGTCGTCTTGGCCGGCAAGTGTTTTTTTCACATAGAAGAAACATCGACTGGACGTGTAAGAGGATTCCGAACCGACCATAACGAGGCCTGCTACCTGGCCAGGCGTCTGGAACACAGCGCCTGACCGCCTATTTGCCCGTCCATGACTTAACTCAGCCACCGACGGGCAACTGCTGCCATACTGCCCGCCCAGCGAAGTCCGTCGTTCATCGGCGGATCGCGCACCCACAATGGTTTCGAGGAGCAGGCGCGACGTGACGGAATTTGATATTGGCGAGTTTTTTATCCGGGGCGAGGCCAGAGAAGTCGAAGGCGAGTTCCAGGCCGTCATCGTGATGCGTGCCAAGCCACCGTTGACCACCGTCACTTGCCACCAAGTGGAAAAGGATCGCTGGTTCAAGACTTCGCAGCTCGCGGCTGAGGCTGCCAGGGAAGCGGCCAGGGCGTTGAAGACCGCTGTGGATGAAGGCGCCTTGAAAGCCTGATTCCAATCGAACTCCTGATGATCGCTTGCCTCAGATAAAGAGAGGCAACCGAGGCGCCATGACGGCGCCCGCTCAAAGGAGTCCCCCATGGAACAACCATCCTACGAACTCACTACCCTTTTCGACCAACTGGGCCTGCCCTCGGACGACAAAGCCATCGACGACTTCATCATGGCCCACCCGCTGGCGCCGGAGATCAAGCTGGTGGATGCCGATTTTTGGGAGGAACACCAGAGAGTCCTGCTCAAGGAATGGATGCGCGCCGACGGCGAAGAAGCGGTGGTGGTGGATCAACTGAACGTGCGCCTACACGACGGTAAGTAACGCCAGGAACCATGAGTGCCCTGTGGCCAGGGGATTGGTGGGAGCAAAGCTTGCTCGCGATACAGGCGCCTCGATCCCTCATGAAACCGCGTCGCCTTCATCGCGGGCAAGCCTTGCTCCCACAGATAATTCCCTCGCCACAAAAGCGCCTTTGCCACTCGGTGCTATAAAACCTAGCGTGGCTTCTCGGGTTTGTAGCCCAAGCGCAAACCACCCCAATGCCGCCCCTTGAGCATGATCGGTACGGAAAGATCGTGCATCAACTCCCCCGTATCCCGGGTGTAGGTCTGGAGCAGCACCGGCTGCTGGTGGCTGCCGCAGCGAATCCCGGTGCGATCGGAGAATTTGCGCTTGGTGCGGTTATTTAGCGTATCCACTTGGGGATCGCCAGTCAGCGGCTGGCTGAAGACCTTATTGTGGGTCGGCACATAACCCTGCTGGGTGCAGGCAATCGCAAACACAAGGCCCTCGTGGCGGGCCAGCAACGGTTCCTGAATCGCCGGCAGGACCTGGTCGGTGTAGCGGTCGAAACGGGTCTGGAATTTGGCCGGTTGGGTATTGGGGATCGGCTGGTAGTTACGGTCGAACAGGTCCTCCAGGCTGACACGACCCTGGTCGATGTCGGCCTCGAACTGCGCGGCGATCTGGCTCGCCCCTTCCCGCGCCAGGTCGTAGACCCGTTGGTGATAATCATCGAGCCCTACCTCGGCCAGGCGTTCGCTGATGGTTTCGGCCTGGCCTTCCATCTGCACCGCCGCCTCGGCCAGACGCTGGGTCTGCTGGTCGCTGATGGACAGGTCGCTGCGCATCTGCTCGATCGCATGGAACAGGCTGTCGAGTTGTTCGCGATTGGTGTCGGTGCCTTGGGCGATGGCACTGACCTGGGTTTCGACGCCGGCGGCGAGCCGGGCGATGTTTTCCAAGTGCTGGCCGGTGTGCTCGACCTGCTGCACGCCGCTGTCCAGGTCAGCGGCCAGTTGACGAATCTGCTCCACCACCTGGGTCGTGCGCTGCTGGATGTCGGCCACCATCACCCCGACTTCGCCGGTCGCCGCGGCGGTGCGCCCGGCCAGGCCGCGGACCTCATCGGCCACCACCGCGAACCCACGGCCATGCTCACCGGCCCGGGCCGCCTCGATGGCCGCGTTCAGCGCCAGCAGGTTGGTCTGGCTGGCAATCGATTGGATCACCAGGCTGACCCGCTGGATTTCATCACTGCGCACGCTCAAGGCCTCGATCAACTCACGGCTGTCATTGGCGCGCTGGCTGAGCTGGTGCATGCGGCTGATGGACTCCACCAATTCGCTGCGCCCGGCTACGCTGCTGCGATGGGCCTCGCTAGCGGCGCCGAGGGCCTGCTGGCTAAGTTGCGAAGTGGCTTGTTCAGTGGCGATCATCGACTCGGCATTGCTGACGATCTGCGCCGCCGCATCGAGTTGGGACTGGACCTTGCCGGCCAGTTGCTTGACCGAATAGGCGACACCGGCTGCCGACAGCGCGTTATGGCTGGTGGTGTAGGACAGGTCGCGGGTCAGCTCGGCCAACGTGTCGGTAGTGGGTGCGGCTGACGCGGCCACGCGCGAACGCAGGCGCGGCAACCAGACGATGAGCATGACCAGCGGCAGGCCCAGGTACAGCGACCAGCCGCCCAAAGCCATGCCGCACAGCAGCAAGGCCAGGGCGAGACTCTGCAAGGTCGGCGTCAACCAGCGCGCCGCGCCTTTCGTTTCGGGTACCGAGGCCGGCACCGCACCCGCCAGCGTTCCGTCTGTCGCCATGTTCGTCACCCACACTCTCGTTGTTATGACCGCATTAAACGCCACTACCGAGCCATTATCCATGGTCCATTAGTCGTGTTCTTGCAGCAGATCAACGGGAGCAGACGAACGCGCACGGGCGAAAGCAAAAGATCGCGGCCTTCGTCAAAAGGTCGCGATCTTTTTTCGGAAAACGCGAATCAGGCCTGACGCTGGTGCTTGTCGATCTGTTCGTGACGTTCCTGGGCTTCGATGCAGTACTTGGTGGTCGGGCTGATCAGCAGGCGCTTGAGGCCGATCGGCTCGCCGCTGTCGTCGCACCAGCCGAAGCTGTCGTCGTTGATGCGGTCCAGGGCCTGCTCCAGTTGAGGCAGCATGCGCTGGTCGCGATCGATGGCGTTGACCAGCCAGGTACGCTCTTCTTCTACGGAAGCAGCGTCCGCCGGGTCGGCCGGGGTGTCCAGGCTCTCAATGGCGATTCGGTTCTGTTCGATGCGCTCGTGGGTTTCGACCTTCATGTTCTGCAACAGCTTGGTGAAGAAAGCCAGCTGCTCGGCATTCATGTAGTCATCCGCCGGCATGGCCAGCAACTTTTCCTTTGTCATTGATTTCTCTATAAAAAAACGTGCATTAAGGCGAATTATGGAGCGTCCCGCAGCGCAGCTGCCACGCTCATCGGGAAAGGCGCCGTTTATTCCAAGCGCCACCCGGCACTCAATTTACGAGGGGCGGCAGTCTAAGGCCGAGTCGAGGCCTCAGCAACTGAAAACATAGGGAAAATGTCCGACAACCCCCTCAAATGTTCTCTGACAGGCTTTTAGCAGTCATCGGAGTGCGTTTATAACAAGAAATTCGGTGTAATAGCTGTATTAAGAAGACAAATGGCAACGCCACGCGGGTCAGGCGTGGCGCTTTGTCGCAACCTCGGGGGGATCAGCGCTTGAGTTTGCGCTTGTTGCGGTACTGGTCGATGACCACCGCCACCACGATGATCAAGCCCTTGATGATGTCTTGGATGTAGGCATCGACACCGACGAAGGTAAAGCCGCTGGCCATCACCCCGAGAATCAGCGCGCCGATCACGGTCCCGGTGATGCGCCCCACCCCGCCAGCCAGGCTGGTGCCGCCGATCACCGCCGCCGCAATCGCGTCCAGCTCATAGGACATACCCATGCCCGCTTGCCCGGTCGCCGCCCGTGCCGAAGCCACCACGCCAGCCAAGCCCGCCAGCAACCCGGCGATGCTGTAGACGATCACCAGGTGGCGCTTGACGTTGATGCCCGATGTGCGCGCCGCCTGCATGTTGCCGCCGATGGCGTAGGTGTACTTGCCGTACTTGGTGTAGCGCAGGGCGATGTGGAAGATCACCGCCACCACCAGGAAGATGATCACCGGCATGGCGCCATGGCCGATGGCGGTGTAGGAATCGGACAACATGCTCACCGGCTGCCCTTCGGTGTAGTAGCGCGCCAGGCCACGGGCCGAGACCATCATGCCGAGGGTGGCGATAAACGGCGGGATGCCGGTCATGGCGATGATGCTGCCGTTGATCGCCCCGGCCAGCAGCCCCACCCCGAGCCCCGCCACCACCGGTATCCACACCGGCAAGTCCGTCAACGAGGGAAATACCGCCCGGGCGAAGTCCGAGGTCTGGGCCAGGCTGGCGGCAATCATCGCCGACAGCGCCAGCACCGAGCCCGACGACAGGTCGATACCGGTGGTGATGATCACCTGGGTCACGCCGATGGCCAGCAGGCCGATGATCGACACTTGCAGAATCATCAACACCAGGCGCTGGGAGTTCATCAGGAAACTCTGGTCACGCATGATCCAGCCAAACATTTCGAACACCAGGCCGATGCCGATCAGCACCAGAAAGATACTCAGCTCCGTCGGCAGCCGCCGCCGAGACCGGGTCGGTGCTGCTGCGGGTTTGTTTTCCAATATCGCGTTCATAGCCACTTACCTTTTTTATCTGGACTGACGGGCATCAGGACAGGCCCGAGGCCAGTTGCATCACTCGTTCCTGGGTCGCTTCGCTGCGGTCGAGGGTGCCCATCAGGTCACCTTCGTGCATCACCATGACCCGGTCGCTCATACCCAACACTTCCGGCAGTTCCGAGGAAATCATGATCACCGCCATACCTTCGCTGGCGAGGTAGGCAATCAGCCGATAGATCTCGGCCTTGGCGCCGACGTCGATGCCGCGGGTCGGTTCGTCGAGAATCAGGATGCGCGGGTTGGTCATCAGCCAGCGCGCCAGCAGCGCTTTCTGCTGGTTGCCACCGGACAAGGTGTCGATGCACTGTTCCAGCGACGGGGTCTTGACCCGCAACTTCTTGCACATGTCTTCACACAGGGCGCGCAGGGCTTTCTGCTGGATGAAGCCGTTGCCGACGTAATGGGGCAGCACGGCCATTTCCATGTTTTCCAGCACCGACAGGCACGGAAACAGGCCGCTGAGCTTGCGATCTTCGGTCAACAGCGCGAAGCCCTTCTCGATGGCCATGTGCGGGTCGGTGATGCGCACCGGTTGGCCGTCCAGCAGGATTTCGCCGCCGGTGCTCGGGGTCACGCCGAAAATCGCCTCGGCCACGTTGGTCCGGCCCGAGCCCATCAAGCCAGCGATGCCGAGGATTTCGCCGGCATGCAGGTCGAAGGACACGCCTTTGAAGATACCGTCCAGGCTCAGGTCGCGCACCGACAGCACCAACTCACCGATGGGGGCCTCACGCTCTGGGAACAACTGGCTCAACTCGCGCCCGACCATCATCGAGATCAGGCTGTCGCCGTCCATGCTGTCGGCTCGTTGCAGGCCGATGTAGGCGCCATCGCGAAACACCGCCACTTCATCGGCGATGGCGAACACTTCGTTCATCTTATGGGTGATGTAGATGATCCCCTTACCCTGGGACTTGAGGTCGGCAATGATCGAGAACAGGTGGGCGACTTCGGTCTCGGTGATGGCCGAGGTCGGCTCGTCCATGATCAGGATGTCGGAGTCATACGAGACGGCCTTGGCAATCTCCACCATCTGCCGCTCGGCGATGCTCAGGTTGCCCACCTGCTCCTCGGGATCGAGATTGATGCGCAGGCGCTCCAGCAGCCGGGCGGTGCAGCGGTGCATCTCGCCATGGTCGACCATGTGCAGGCCGTTGAGCTGCTCGCGGCCGATCCAGATGTTTTCGGCGATGCTCATGTGAGGCATCAGGTTCAGTTCCTGATGGATCATCGCGATGCCGGCCTGCAACGCCGCCAGCGGCGTGTCGAACGTCACCGGCTTGCCGCGCAGGCGCAGTTCGCCGGCGTCCGGCTGGTAGATGCCGGCGATGATCTTCATCAAGGTGGATTTGCCCGCCCCGTTCTCGCCCATCAGGGCCAGCACGGAGCCAGGGCGCACCCGCAATTGGACATCGGACAGGGCCACCACACCGGGAAAGCCCTTGCTGACATTGACGACTTCCAGCAGGTACGGCTCATCAAGTGATACATCCGGCTGGAAAGTCATGGCCGGGGCGCTCGAAGCAGTCGCTGAAGCGAACATGATCAGGTACTCCCTCGGCAAGGTCGGCGTGGCAACCTTGCCTGCTTATTGTTGTGGTGGGACCGGGTTGAACGTCACTTGAACTGATCGACGTTTTCCGGCGTGATCAGGCGGTACGGCACCCAGACGGCCTGCTCGACCGGCTGCTTCTTGACCATTTTCACCGCTGTGTCGATGGAGCCATCGGCCTGGCCCTTGGCGTCCTGGAACACCGAGACCGCCATTTGGCCTTTCTTGATGGCGTTCAAACCGTCCGGCGTGCCATCGACCCCGGCAATCAATACGCTGCCTTTCTTGGTGCCTGCTTGCTTGAGGGCCATGGCGGCGCCGATGGCCATCTCGTCGTTGTTGGACACCACGGCCTGGAAGTCGCGGCCCTGGGTCAGCCAGTCGTTGACCAGGGTCATGCCCTTGTCCCGCGACCAGGTGCCAGTCTGTTCCTGTTCAATCTTGATGCCCGGGTACTTGGCCAGCACGTCCTTGACGCCCTTGGTGCGGTTGGTGGTGGAGTTGTTGGCCAGGTCACCCAGCAAGATGACGATGTTGCCCTTGCCGCCCATCTTGTCGGCCAGGTATTGCATCTGCATGTGCCCGGCTTCGAGGTCGTCGGAGGCGACGGTGACCACCCCTTCCGGCAACTTCGGTTCGTCCGGGCGGCGGTTGACGTAGACCAGGGGGATGCCGGCAGCCACCGCGGCCTTGGTGATGCGCTGAGTCGCGGCGGTGTCCACCGGGTTGACGATGAGCGCATCGACCTTCTGGCTGATGAAGCTTTCCACCTGGCTCAGTTGCTTGACCACGTCACTGCGCGCATCTTCGAACTGCAGGGTGACGCCGTCCGGCAGGGACTTGGCTTTCTTGTCCATGGATTCGCGCAGGTAGGTCAACCAGGTGTCATCGAACTGGGACATGCTGACGCCGATTTTCAGGTCCGCCAGGGCAGCGCCGCTGGTGAGCATCAACGACAGGGCCAGCGAGGCGATACGGGTCTTGGTCTTCATGAACGGTCTTTCTCCACTTTTTTGTTGGTTTTATGGATAAGGCGTGACGGATCAGGAACGGGGCAAGCGCACGATGGGCGCGCCGGGCATGCAACAGACCACGGCGCCGTTGCGCTGGATACACAGGGATTCGAACAGGGGAAGTACTGCGGACAGGTGCGGCAGACGTGGCAGGTGAAACGCAGAACGGCTGAAGGTTTTCATCGACGGTACCTAGCTGTGTTTCTTGTTTTTGTTTCGTCTGTCGTCCGTTCAAGGTTGGCTTGGCGGGAGGCAGACAGGGTTGTCGGTAACCTGGATTCGACTTTATTGGAAAATATTTTCCATATCAACTCATTTTAGAATTTTATTCGTTTTTTATTCCATGCCCTACAGACATGGACAAACGCACCACTTCGCCCTGCTCGGCACTCTGCCTGGCCGCGTCGAGGATGCGTGTGGTCGCCAGTGCATCACGGGCTTCCACCGGCAGCGGGCCAGCGCCCTGCAACGCGGTTTGCAAGTGTTGGTAGAACGCCAGCCAGCAGCCACGTTCCGAGGTCACCCGCTCGCGCTCGGTGCCGTGTTCGAACCAGCCCCAGCGTCGATGTTCTTCAGCCCCCCAGCGTTCGCCCTCGGTCGCCGGGCTCAACCCGGCCAGTGCCTGGGCCTCTTGCCCATCCAGGCCTTCGACGGTGTAGCAACCCTGGCTGCCGTTGACCCGAAAGCGCGGGCGCGCTGCGTTTTGCACGCAATTGCCGCTCAAATGAGAGATCACGCCACTGGCATGGGACAAGGACATGAAGAAGCCGTTGTCGAACACCTGGCCGGGCTGCCGGTAATCCAGTTCGGCGTAAACCCGCACCACCGGCCCGAACAGTTGTAGCGCCTGGTCAACCAGGTGGCTGCCCAAATCCCGCAGGAACCCGCCACCGCTGCCTTTGCCCACCGAGCTTGGCGAATAACGCTCGACACTCGACTCAAAACGAATGACTTGCCCGAGGGCGCCGGAGGCCAGCAATTTGCGCAGGGTCAGGAAATCCGAATCCCAGCGGCGGTTCTGGTACACGCTCAAGGGCACGTTGCGACGTTCGGCAGCCAACACCATTGCCTCGGCCTGCGCGGCGTCGGGGGCGAACGGTTTGTCGCTGACCACCGCCACGCCGAGTTCGATGGCCTGCAGCACAATGGCCGGGCGACCGTCCAAAGGCGTGGACACCACCACCGCATTGACACCGGCCGCCACCAACTGTTCGAGGGTGTCGAAGGCCTGGGCCTGCGGGTGATCGCTGGCCAGTTGTTGGCGGCGCTCGGCGGACCGGGTCACCACGCCGACGAATGTAGCCCCCGGCAGACTGCTGATCAGCGGCGCATGAAAGAACCGCCCACCCTTGCCGTAGCCCACTAGTCCGATTCGCATGAAAGCTCCTTGTTTGAATATAACGCCGCCCCTTGTGGGAGCGAGCTTGCTCGCGATGGCGTCGGATCAGCTTGCATTATGTTGACTGACCCACCGCTATCGCGAGCAAGCTCGCTCCCACAATTTGACCGAGTACCTTCAGAGGCAACGCGGTCGACTGTATGTAGGGCTTGCCCGCGAAACTGAAGCATCCGCGCGCCCCTGTGGGAGCGAGCTTGCTCGCGATGGCGTCGGATCAGCTTGCATTATGTTGACTGACCCACCGCTATCGCGAGCAAGC
>NZ_JBDGLI010000004.1:275279-314875 GCF_057655955.1 Pseudomonas sp. Soil_N_39 | reverse complement strand
GCTCGCTCCCACAATTTGACCGAGTACCTTTTGGGTGAACGCTCCCACAGGGGGATTTTGGTTAACCGTAGAAACGCGGCCGCTCGGGCAGTTCGACTTTGACGATCTGCCCGCTCTGCTGCGCTTGAATGCAAGCATCCGCCGCCACCGCCGCGGCGAAGCCGTCCCAGGCCGACGGCCCGCCCACTTGCCCGGCGCGCACGCCGTCGATGAAGGCCTGCAATTCGACGTCGTAGGCGGCGATGAAGCGGTCCTTCCAATCCATCAGGATCGCATTGGACAGCTTGGCGCCGCTGCGCAGCTGTACCTGGGACGGTTCCGGCAGCTTGGCGATACCGGTCTCCCCCACCACTTCGCACTGGATGTCATAGCCGTACTGGCAATTGACGAACACCTCGACGTCGATGCGCGTGCCCCGGGCGGTTTCCAGCAGGACGATCTGCGGGTCCCGCAGGTGAGCCAAGGCCTTGCTGCTCTTGCGCGGAAAGACCACCTGCACCGACACGTAGTCATCGGCCAGCAGCCAGCGCAACACATCCAGCTCATGGATCAAGGTGTCGGTGATCGCCATGTCGGTCTTGTAGTTCTCGCCCACACTCGGGTTGCGGTGGGCGCAGTGCAACATCAGCGGTTCACCGATCTGGCCGCTGTCGATCACCGCCTTGAGCGCCCGATAGCCTTCATCGTAGGGGCGCATGAAGCCGACTTGCACCAGGCGCTTGCCGTGGGCCACTTCGGCGTCGACGATCTTGCGGCAGCCTTCGGCCGTGACCGCCAGGGGCTTTTCACAGAACACCGGTTTGCCCGCTGCAATCGCCGCCAGCACGAATTCTTCATGGCTCGGGCCCCAGGAGGTGACGAGGATCGCCTCCACGTCCGGCGCCTTGATCAACGCGTGACCGTCGGGGTAGACCTCGGCGGTCAGCTTTAGATCGGCAACGACCTTGGCCGCTTGTTGCAGGTTGATGTCGGTCACCGCCACCACCTGGCTGTTGAGCAAGGTCTGGCTGCAACGACGAATATGGTCCTGGCCGATGGCCCCGGTGCCGATGACGCCCAGCTTCAAAGACATTTGGAACTCCTTTCGTAGGGTTGGGGCAATCAGTATTGACGGGCCTTGGCCAGTCGTTCATTGAGGGTCTTGGCGACGGCACCGGTGCGGGCGCTGGTGGACACTTGCGCCACGCCGACCCGCCACCATGACAGGTATTTGTGGATCATGGTCTTGGGCAAAACCTTGATGTCGATCAGCGTCGAGACGCTCTGGCGCCGCGCATCGGTCAGGGCCGCGTGCAGCTCGTCGAGGGTCTTGACCTTGTAGGTTTTGCAGCCATAGGCCGCGGCACTCATGGCGAAATCCACCGGCACGAAGGCGCCATCGAGCTTGCCGGTCTCGGGGTTGCGAAAGCGGAACTCGGTGCCGAAGCTGTCCATGCCGTGTTCCATTTGCAAGTTGTTGATGCAACCGAACGTCATGTTGTCCAACAGCACCACGTTGATCTTGCGACGCTCCTGGATCGAGGTCGCCAGTTCCGAGTGCAGCATCATGTACGAGCCATCGCCCACCAACGCGTAGACCTCTTTGTCCGGCGCGGCGAGTTTCACCCCCAGTGCCGCATTCACCTCGTAGCCCATGCACGAATAACCGTACTCGACGTGATAGGTGTCCACGCCCTTGCTGCGCCAGCTGCGCTGCAAATCGCCGGGCAGGCTGCCGGCGGCGGCGACGATGATGGCGTCATCCGCCAAGGCTTCGTTGAGCGTGCCCAGCACCCGGCTCTGGGTCAGACAGGAACCGGTGAGTTCGATGAATTCGCGAAACACCGCCGGGTCCATGTGGTCGTTGATTTCCGGGACGAAATCCTCGGTCTGGAAATCCGCCTGATAGACCCGGTCCACTTCCGCGTCCAGTTGCGCCTTGGCGTCGGCGATCTGCCCGGCCCATTCGGCGCGATAGTCACCCATCGCGGCCGACAAGGCCTCCAGGCCCGAACGGGCATCGGCCAACAATTGCACGCCATCGAGCTTCAAGGCATCGCACGGGCTGATGTTGAGGTTGAGAAACTGCACGTCGGGGTGCTGGAACAGCCATTTCGACGCGGTGGTGAAATCGCTATAGCGCGTGCCGATGCCAATGATCAGGTCCGCTTCCTTGGCCAGCAGGTTCGCCGCCAGGCAGCCGGTTTCGCCGACGCCGCCAACGTTCAGCGGATGGCTGGACACCACCGCACTCTTGCCCGCCTGGGTCTCGGCGAAAGGAATGTCGAAGCGCTCGGCAAAGGCCTGCAATGCCGCGTTGGCGCCGGAGTAACGCACGCCGCCGCCACAGATGATCAACGGCTTGCGCTTGCCCTTGAGCAGCGCCAAGGCATCGCCGAGCATCGCTTCGGTGGCCGGGCGGCGGTCGATGCGGTGCACGCGTTTTTGCAGGAAGTAATCCGGATAATCGTAGGCTTCGGCTTGCACGTCCTGGGGCAGCGCCAGGGTCACCGCGCCGGTTTCGGCCGGGTCGGTCAGCACCCGCATCGCCTGGATCGCGGCGGTCATCAATTGCTCGGGGCGGTTGATGCGGTCCCAGTATTTGCTCACGGCCTTGAAGGCATCGTTGGTGCTGATGCTCAGGTCGTGGAACTGCTCGATCTGTTGCAGCACCGGATCTGGCTGGCGACTGGCATAGACATCGCCGGGCAACAGCAACAACGGGATACGGTTGGCAGTCGCCGTGGCGGCGGCGGTCAGCATGTTCGCTGCACCGGGGCCGACCGACGAGCTGCACGCATAGATCTTGCGCCGCAGATGCTGCTTGGCAAAGCCGATGGCGGCGTGGGCCATGCCCTGCTCGTTGCGGCCCTGGTGAACCACCAGGTCGCCACTGTCCTGCTCCAGCGCCTGGCCCAGGCCCAGTACGTTGCCATGGCCGAAAATGGTAAAGACCCCGGCGACGAACTTGCTCTGGACGCCATCGACCTCGATGTATTGGTTATCGAGGAATTTCACCAGGGCCTGGGCCATGGTCAGTCGTGTTGTGGTCATGCTTGCACCTTGTCTGGAATGCAAAATTTGGCGGCTGGCTCAGTCCTCTGTGGGAGCGAGCTTGCTCGCGATAGCGGTGTGTCAGGCGATTTATGTGTTGAATGTGCTGCCGCCATCGCGAGCAAGCTCGCTCCCACAGGGGGGCTCCATCGTTCAGGAAATCAGGTCAGGCCTGGGAGCTTTGCAGATGGTTCATGCTCGCCCCCAACGCTTGGCGGATGTCAGCCAGGTCATGGACGCTCTCGGCGAACGGCTCGAAGGACAAGTAGCCCTCGTAGCCTGCGACCCGCAACGCCTCGATCTGCGCGGCATTGCCGAGGATGTCAGCCTCGCCCACCAGCACCCGGTGACCGTCACGGATGGTAGCCAAGGGTGCCTGGGCGTCCTCGACTCCGGAGATGTGCACCAACCCAGTCAGCTCAGGGAAGAATTCCTGCTCGCCCGCCAGATGATGGTGAAAGGTGTCGTGCACCAGTCGGAACACATCCAGCCCGCCAATGCTCTTGATCGCTTCCACCGCCGTGCGTTTGCGCCGCAACGAGCATTCTTCGAAACCCAGGGGCTCGATGAACCCGTAGATGCCAAAGGCCCGCAGGATCGGCGCCAGTTCACTCAGGGCAGTCCGCAGCCCCGACGCCCGTTCAGCCTCGCTGCGCGGGTCGGCGCGGTCGTTGAGCGGGCACATCACCAGCCCCTCGGCGCCGCATTCACGGGCGTAATCAGCCAGGCGCACGGCTTGGGCGCGGCGCTCTTCGTTCCACACATCGAAGGGGTACAGGGCGTTGATCGACAGCACCTTGATACCGCGCGCCTCGCACAACTCACGAACGCGGGCCGGCGGCATGCCGTCTTCGATCTCGACGCCCTTGAGGTCGTTGCGGATCTCGATGGCATCGGTTTTCAATGCCAGGGCCAAGTCGATGAACGCCGGCAGTGACAGGCGCGGGGCAACCATTCGGTTCAAAGCAAAACGCAGGGGCTTGTTCATTGTTGTTCTCCCTCCGGCAGTCATTCGAAAATGCGTTATTGGGCAGTCGGCATGCTGAATTCAGGGCCCTTGGCGATACTGTCGGGCCAGCGCTGCATCACGCTTTTGTAACGGCTGTAGAAACGCAGGCCTTCTTCGCCGTAGGCATGGTGATCGCCGAACAGCGAGCGCTTCCAGCCACCGAACGAATGCCAGGCCATGGGCACCGGAATCGGCACGTTGATGCCCACCATGCCGACCTTGATGTTGCGGGCGAACGCCCGGGCGATGCCGCCGTCGCGGGTGAAGCACGACACGCCGTTGCCGAACTCATGGGCGTTGATCAGCGCCACCGCCGTGGCGAAATCCGGTACACGGACGATCCCCAGCACCGGGCCGAAAATCTCTTGCTGGTAGATGCTCATCTCGGCGGTGACCTGGTCAAACAGCGTCGCGCCGACAAAGAACCCCTGCTCGGCCCCCGGCACCTTGAAGCCACGGCCATCGACGATCAGGCGTGCGCCTTCCGCCACGCCAGCGTCGATGAAACCTTCCACCTTGGCCTTGTGCTCGGCGGTGACCAGCGGTCCCATGTCGGTGCCGGGTTGCTGGCCGTTGCCGATCTTCAGCTGATCAATGCGCGGCAACAGTTTGGCAATCAGCTCATCACCCACATTCCCCACCGCCACGGCGATGGAAATCGCCATGCAGCGTTCACCGGCCGAGCCGTAGGCCGCACCGATCAACGCATCCGCCGCCTGGTCGAGGTCGGCATCGGGCATGACGATCATGTGGTTCTTCGCCCCGCCCAGGGCCTGCACGCGCTTGCCGTGCGCCGTGCCCTGCTGGTGGATGTACTCGGCGATGGGCGTGGAGCCGACAAAGGAAATCGCTTCGATGTCCGGGTGCTGCAACAGCGCATCCACCGCCACCTTGTCGCCCTGGACCACGTTGAAAACGCCGTCCGGCAAGCCGGCTTCCGTCAGCAAGCGGGCCATCAGCAGACTGGCGGACGGGTCGCGCTCCGAAGGCTTGAGGATGAAGCAGTTGCCGGCGACCAGCGCCAGGGGAATCATCCACAGCGGCACCATCACCGGGAAGTTGAACGGCGTGACCCCGGCGCAAACGCCCAAAGGCTGGCGCAGGTTCCAGTTGTCGATGCCACCGCCGATATTGTCACTGAAATCGGTCTTGAGCAGGTTCGGCGCACCGCAGGCGTACTCGACGATCTCGATGCCGCGGGTGACTTCGCCGTGGGCGTCAGACAGCACCTTGCCGTGTTCACGGCTGATGATCTGCGCCAGTTCGTCGTGATGGCGGTCGAGCAATTCCTTGAACTTGAACATCACCCGCGAACGGCGCAGGGACGATTGCTCGGACCAGGCCGGGAACGCCGCCAGCGCCGAGGCCACCGCCGCATCGACGGTGCCCGGTTCGGCCAGGGCGACCCGGGCCTGCACCGCACCGGTGGCCGGGTTAAAGACCTTGCTGAACCGCGCACCGTCGCTGTCCTGCACTCGACCGCTGATGTAATGGCCTACTACCGGGGCGTCACTCATTGTTCTTGTCTCCGTGGGAAAAGTGGAATTCAGAGGTCGAGCAGCCAACTGTGCTGCGGGTCGTTATGGAACTGCCAGACCCGCTTCGGGCCGGCCATGACATTCAGGTAATACGACTCGTACCCGTACGGAACGCTGACCGGGTGATACCCCTTGGGCACCACCACCAGGTCGCTGTTCTCCACGGCCATGGCCTGGTCGATGCTGCGGTCGTCGGTGTAGACCCGCTGGAACACGAAGCCTTGGGACGGGTTGACCTGGTGGTAATAGGTCTCTTCCAGGAAGCTCTGGTGCGGCAGGTCGTCGGTGTCGTGCTTGTGCGGCGGATAGCTCGAGGAGTGCCCCGACGGCGTGCGCACCTCCACCACCAGCAGTGAGTGGGCCGGTTCGCTGTCTGGCAGGATGTCGCAGACATAGCGGGTGTTGGCGCCCTTGCCGCGCACGCTGCGCTTCATGCTGTCCGGGCGGATCAGCCGCGGGCCGTATTCGTTACCCGCCGAACCCGGTGCGGCACACACTGCGATCTGCACATCGCTCAGGGCAGTGACCTGGGCCTGGCTGCCGGGCGGCAGGTAAGCGGCATAAGGTGACTTGTCTTCGAACACCGATTGGCGATCACCGAGGTTGTCCCAATCGAAGGCGCCCTGCCCCGGCGCCTCCCCCTTGAGGCTGATGCGACCACTGAGCAGCACCAGGCACAATTCCTTGTCTGCGGCGGCCACCGGCAGGGTTTCCCCCAGGCTCAGGCGGTAGGCGGCGAACCCGACGTATTCCAGCTCACCCGCTGGCAACTGGACCATGGTTCGGCCGCTGGAATGGCTCTTGATCAACAGGCTCATGCCAGACTCCTTTCTTGCAGCAAGGCACGCAGTGTGTCGTAGCCCTTCTTGGCGTAGGCATAACTCGGCGCTACGGCAGGGTCCTGCTCGGCTTCCACCACCAGCCAGCCTTGATAGTCGGCAGCCAGCAGTACATCGAGCAACGCGGCGAAGTCGATGTCGCCATCCCCCGGCACGGTGAAAGTGCCGTTGATGATGCAGTCGGGGAAGCTCCAGAGGTTGTTGCGCGCCAGTTGCACCACCGGTTTGCGCACATCCTTGAAGTGCACATGGCAGATTCGTTCAATGTGTTTGCGCAGCACCTGCAACGGTTCGCCGCCGCCCATGTAGCAGTGACCCGAGTCGAACAACAGGCCCACTTCGCTGCCGGTCAGGGCCATCAGCTTGTCGATGTCCGCGGGTGATTCGACGTAGGCGCCCATGTGGTGGTGATAGGCCAGGCGCACGCCGTGGGACAAAGTGAAACGCGCCAGTTCGGTGAGCTTGTCGGCGTAGGTTTGCCAGGCTTCATCCGTATGGAAACGCGGCCGCTCGACCAACGGAATCCGCTGGCCCTGGATCGAGTCGGCGACTTCGCCGTAGACCAGCACCGTCGCGCCGTTCTGCGCCAGCAGCTCGACGTGACTGGCGATGGCGTCGATTTCCTCCGCCGCCGAGCGTCGGGCCAGGCGGCTGGAATACCAGCCGGAGACCAGCGCCAGGTTATAGGGCCGCAGCACATCGCCAACGCCCTTGGCGTCCTTGGGAAACTTGCCGTTGAGCTCAAAACCTTCGTAGCCGATTTCCTTGCCTTCACTCAGCGCCGTACTCAACGGCGTCTCGCCGCCCAACGACGGCAAGTCATCGTTGCTCCAGGAAATCGGATTGATGCCAATTCGAATAGCGGGCATGGCTGCACCTTTTATTGTTTTTACATTGCCATTGAAGGCGACACGGAACCTTGTGGGAGCGAGCTTGCTCGCGATAGCGGTTTGACAGTCGCGTCAATGTTGCATGTTTCACCGTCATCGCGAGCAAGCTCGCTCCCACATTGGACTGCATTCCAAATAGAGACTGCGGTGTCTGTCACGCCCGCGCAGCACGCCACGCCTCGATCAACTCCACAAACCTGCCCTGCACCTGGCGGATCAACGTTTCATCATCGATTTCCCCGGCCAGCCAGGCCCGGCTCGGTTCCTGGAAGATCGTCCGGCCCACGGCAAATCCGCGGCAGGTGCTGCTCTGGCTGGCCTGGCGAAAGCCCTCGGCCAGCGCGGCAGCCGGGGCGTTAAGACCCAGCAGCACCACGCCACGGCAATACGGGTCGCGCTGTTGGATCAGCTCATCGAGCTGCTGCCATTCATCCGCGCCCTGGGCTTCGATCTTCCACCACGCCGGGAAAATACCCAGGTTGTAGAGGCGCTTGAGGGCGCGATAGAGCACGTCCGGGTGCGGTGACGGATGATCCTTGGGCGGAATGACTTCCAGCAGCAATTCATGACCGCTGGCCTGGGCGGCCTTGTACAACCCCATCAGTTGCGCCTCTTGCTCCAGGCGCAGCAGCGGTTCGTCGTCAGGGTGAAATTGCACCAGGCACTTGATGATCTGCTCCTGGGGCCAGGCGATCAGGTTGCTGCCAATGGAGCGCCCGTGTTCGAAGGCCAGTGGCCGCGAACCTTGCACTTCCACCGGCCGCGCCACCCACCAACCGCGTCCGGTGGCCGCGTTCAGCGAATCCTGGCCGAAGCGCTGGTCGGCCAACAGACCGACGTCGGCCTCGATGCCCTGACGCCGCAGGTCAGCTTCGACCCGCGCCACGGCTTGGATGAACAACTGCTTGAGTTCGCCGATGCTGCTCAACTCGCGGCCACCCTTCTGGGCCAGCTCCACCAGTTGCCCGCGATGGTCGAAGGCGAAGATGAACAGCTGTTTCCAAGTCTTGCGGGGCACGCTGACCTGGTGCAACCGTTGCAGCACAACGTCCTGGTCCGGTCGGGTGATCGGCACCGGACTCTTGAATAAATAGTCGAGTTCGGCTCGGGTCGGCATCGCTGGGGCGCAGGCATGGCGCGACACCACCAGTCCACCGCAGGCATTGGCCAACTGGCAGCAGCGTTCATCGCTGGCATCCTCCAGCCAGCCGGCGAGAAATCCCGACATGAATGCATCGCCGGCACCCAGTACGTTCAAGACTTCGACCCGCACGCCAGGGTAAATGGCGCCGTCTTCGAGCCGGGCCGGGATGGCGCCATGGATCACCGTGCAGCCCTGGGGACCGAGCTTGACCACCAGGGTCGCCGCCGTCAGCGAGCGCACGGTGCGCAGCGCGGTCAGCAGGTCTTCGCTGCCGCCGGCGATGAGGAATTCTTCTTCGGTGCCGACGATCAGGTCGAAACGCGGCAGGATGCTTTGCACGTGCTGGCTGACTTTCTGGTCGGCGACGAAACGGGTTTCGCCATCGGCCTTGCCCGCCAGGCCCCAAAGCACTGGCCGGTAATCGATGTCGAGGACCCGCTTGACCTGATGTTTTTGCGCATAGTCCAGCGCCTGGAGACTGGCCTGGTAGACGCCGTCGGTGGAGAAATGGGTGCCGGTGATCAGCAAGGCCTTGCTGGAGGCAATGAAGGTTTCGTCAATGTCTTCGGCGCGCAGCGCCATGTCGGCGCAGTTTTCCCGGTAGAACACCAGGGGGAAGGTTTCCCGGTCCTTGATCCCCAGCAGGACCATGGCCGTCAGGCGTTCGGGATCGACCTTGATGCCGCTGACATCACAGCCTTCGCGGGCCAGGGACTCCACCAGGAAGCGGCCCATGTGGTCATCGCCCACCCGGCTCAGCATCGCCGACCTGAGCCCCAGGCGCGCCGTGCCGAACGCGATGTTCGCCGAGGAACCGCCCAGGTATTTGGCGAAGCTCGAAACATCTTCCAGGCGCGCGCCGACTTGCTGCGCGTAGAGGTCGACGCCCAGGCGTCCCAGGCAGATCACATCCAATTGACGCCCACTGGCAAAACGAGTCTGGCCCATGCTGGCTCCTGTTATTTTTATCAGCCTGCGCTGGTCGCCGACACCGGCGCCAACGCTGTTGGTGAATGCAGACTAAAACGAGCAGCGGGCAATAATCAATAATTATTCTATAAATTTTTTACGTGGAATATTTTTTCCAATACGCTATGACCGAAGCCAACCAGACGCAGTGCATCGTTTCAGCAGCTGCTGCAACATTTGTCCGCCCATGATTTTCCCTGCGCCTACGCTGTAGACTGCGATCAGCCAACCTATTGTCGAGGGCCGGCCTTTGTTCGGGCCGCCCTATAAGAACAAGCCAGAAGGATTTTCTATGACCCGCCCCGATGATCTGCCGGCGCCGTCCGAGAGCGCGTCCGAACCCGCCCTCCCGAGCCCACCGATCAATGCCGAGCGTCTGCTGCAACTGATCACCGATGAATACGAAAGCCTGCCGCGCCAGCTCAAACGCATCGCCAGCTACATGAGCCAGCAGAGCGACCGGATCATGGTCGACCGCATCAGCGACATCGCCCGGGAATGCGAAGTACACCCCTCGGCCATCGTCAGGTTTTCCCAGCGCTTCGGCTTCAGCGGCTTCAGTGAAATGCAGGCGTTGTTCCGCGAGGCCTACACCCACAAGACCACCCCGGTACAGAACTACCAGCAGCGCATCCGCAGCATGATCGCCAACAAGTCGCAGAAAGCCAGCGGCGGCGACCTGGCCCGCGAGTGCGTCAATGCGACCCTGTCGGGCATCGAGCGCCTGGGGTTGGAGCTGGACGACCAGGCGTTCGAAAAGGCCGTGGACCTGGTGGTCAACGCCGACAACATCTATGTGGTGGGTGTGCGCCGCTCGTTCGCGGTCGCCGACTACCTGGTCTACAACCTGCAACACACCAACAAACGCATTCACCTGGTGTCCGGCCTGGGGGGCAGTTACCGCGAGCAGATGCGCAGCGTGCGGGCCAACGACCTGGTGATTGCCATCAGTTTTACGCCCTACGGCAAGGAAACCCAGCACTGCCTGCGCATTGCCCAGCATCACCAGGCCAAGACCCTGATCATCACCGACAGCAACCTTTCGCCCCTGGCCAAGCGGGCCAACGCGGTGCTGCTGGTGAACGAAGGCAGTTCGTTCGCCTTCCGTTCGTTGAGTGCCACGTTGTGCCTGTGCCAGGCGTTGTTCATCGCCGTGGCTTACCGGCTGGAACTCAAAGTCGATGAAATCCATGAACAGGTCGGGTTCGAGGATTAACGCCCGCAAGATTTTTCTGAAGGAGACATCATGAAACTGATCGGCATGCTGGACTCGCCCTACGTGCGACGCGTCGCCATTTCCGCCAAGTGCCTGGGGGTTGCCCTGGAACACGAGTCCGTTTCGGTGTTCAGGCATTTCGAACAGTTCCAGCGCATCAACCCGGTGGTCAAGGCTCCCACCCTGGTGCTGGACGATGGCAACGTGCTGATGGATTCCACGTTGATCATCGATTACCTCGAGGCCTTGGCCGCGCCGGGCAAAAGCCTGATGCCGGTGGACAGTGGGCAACGGCTGCGCGCACTGCGCGTGATTGGCCTGGCCCTGGCGGCGTGCGAGAAGTCGGTACAGATCTACTACGAACGCAACCTGCGGCCGACAGAAATCCAGCACGCCCCCTGGGTTGAACGCGTGGAAGGCCAACTGGCGGCGGCCTATGGCCTGCTGGAACAGGAACTGGTGAAACAGCCCCTGGCCACCGATGGCACCCTCGATCAGGCAGGCATCACCGTGGCGGTGGCCTGGAGCTTCACCAACCTGGTGGTGCCGGACCAGGTGCAGGGCAAGTCATTTGCGTCGATCAGCGCGTTCACCGCCTATGCCGAAGGGCTGGAGGCGTTTGTCAGCACACCGATGGAATAACTGGCTGTAAACAAAAAATCCTGAGGCAACCAAAGTACCTGGGGATAGCCAAAGTACCTGTGGGAGCAAAGCTTGCTCGCGATAGCGGTATACCAGTCAACATTGTTGCTGGATGATCCAGCGCTATCGCGAGCAAGCTTTGCTCCCACAGGGTCCCACAGGCTCCTACAGTTGGTTCCTGAGTGACCGCCGGATGAGGGCTCACTCCATCAGGATTCACTCAGGCCAGTTCCATTTCCTTGGGCTTTACCGGCGGCGCGACCTCGAAGCGATCCGCCAGGAACGGCGTGATGTCCAGCGGCAACGGTTCATTGTTCACCAGTTTGTCCAGCAACACCCCAGTGATGGCCGAGGTGAGGATACCGGTGCGGAAATGCCCGCAGGCGTTGAGATAGCCTTCCACCCCGCGCATCGGCCCCAGGATCGGTAATTCATCAGGCGAACCCGGGCGCAGGCCGGCCCAGGTTCGCTTCAAGTTGATGTCGACCAACTGCGGAATACAGCGCACCGCACCTTGCACCAACCCTTCGATCTCCGGATAAGTCGTGGTCACATCGAAGCCTTTGTCTTCGGTGGTGCTGCCAATCAGGATTTCACCATTGTCTTTCTGCGCCACGTAGCAGTCGCTGGTGGTCAGGCAGCCGTTGAGGATTTTCGGCATGCGTTCGGTCAGCAGGATCTGGCCCTTGACCGGCTTGACCGGAATCCTCACACCGGTGGCCTGTTCGCTCAGGTCCGCCGCCCAGGCACCGGCCGCGTTGATCAGGGTCCGGCAGTGGAAGGTCCCCGCCTCGGCGGTTTTTACCCCAGTCACCCGCGTGCCGCTACGCAGCACCTCGGTCACGTTAGTATTGAAGAACAGGTCGACGCCGTTCTGCCGGGCGCCTTCGGTATAGGCATCGGCCAAGCGAAACGGACTGAGCTGGTGATCGCAGAGAAACTCCAGCGCTCCCTGGGCTTCATGGCTCACATTCGGCTCTGCCTCACGCAAGGCCGCCTGGTCAAGCCAGCGCACCTGGTCTGCCAGGTGGGGAATGCAAGCGACGATGTGCTCGGCGTACAAACGGTCTTCGTCGTCGTAGATCACGAACTTGAGCCCGGTCTCCTCGAACTTGAAATCCATGCCATGGTTGTCTATCAACTCGCGGTGCAACTGCGGGTACATCGCGTTGGACTGCAAGGCAAAATCGAAGAACGACTGGGGCAGGATGTGCGGCGTGCTGGCATCCACCGCCACGGCGGCGCCCTGGGTCTGGCGCTTGCGGTTGGCCGACATCATGCGAAAGAAGATCACCCCGCACCCCAGGCCCACCGACTCACCGATGGCCCACAGCCCACCTGCCGAGGCGCGGGTCGCGTTGCCGGGCCGCTTGGCGTCGATCAGGGCGATCTTCAAGTGTTTGCGCTTGGACAGTTGATAGGCGCACGAGGCCCCGATCACACCGCCACCGGCGATGACTACGTCATAGTCCTTAATCATGGGAAGCGGCCTCCGTACCGACGTTCTGGAACGCTGAAAAGGGAATCGGATCGATGGGGAAACGCGGCCGCAGCCAACCCACGTCGGCGCGCCCGGTGGCTTCGCGCAAGCGGTCGCTGCAATAGCCGACGCACATCCGCCCCTGGCAATCGCCCATGCTCACGCGGGTGCGCATCTTCAGGCTGGCCATGTCTTGCACGCCTTGCTGCAGCGCCCGGTCGATGTCGGCGCGGGTGGCGTGCTCGCAGCGGCAGATCACCGTATCGGCGGCCGGCAACGCGGTTTGCCCGGCACCACGCTGAGTGTAGCGATCCACGGCGGCGCGAAAGCGAACGATCCGCTGCAGTTGCGCTTGGTAGCGATCCCGCTGGGCCTGGGCCGTGGACGAGTCCAGCACGTTGCGTTGCATGAGGATCGACAGCGCCGCGATGCGCCCGCTGAGCATGGCCGCTTCACCGCCACGGATCCCGCCCATGTCGCCGGCCAGGTGAATGTGCGCTTCGCTGCTTTGTTGCCAGGCATCGGACACGGCCCGCAAATAGCCGTCCTCGCTGAAACCGTGTTCCAGGCCCATCTGCTGGCTCAATTGCGTGCGCGGGATAAACCCGTAGCCGACTGCCAGGGTCTGGGCCGGGACCTGTTCGGCGCGTTTCAGGTCCGGTTCCCAGATACTGGAATAAGGCGCGACGGTGACGTGGCTCAGCTCACCCTCGCCGTCCGCCTGCACCACACCCCAGCCATAGCGCACGGGAATGCCCTTGAGCTTGAGGTAGGCGAGCATGCTCAGGCCGTCGAGGAACAGTTGCGGCTTGTTCAGCAACGCCAGGCTTTCCTTGGCGATCCGGCTGAACCCACAGGCTTCGAAGACACCCGCCACCGCCACGCCCGAAGCGTGCAGCTGGCAGGCCACCAGCGGCAGCAACGGCCCCGTGCCGGCGATCACCACCGGGCTCGGCGGCCTGACCACGCCGCTCTTGATCTGCAATTGCAGGCCGCCGAGCATCATCACCCCCGGCAGCGTCCAGCCAGGAAACGGCACACTGCGTTCGTGACAACCGGCCGCCAGGACCAGATGGGAATAGGCGACCTCGCCCAGGCGCTCGTCGGCATCCAGCAGCATCAGCGCCCGGAAACCTTCGGCACCGATGACACGGTTGCCCAAGCGCACATCGATCAACCCGGCGTGGCGCTGGTATTCTCCGTGGAGCTTTTCCAGGGCTTCGCGGTAGCGCGGACCCAGGTAATCCAGGCTGACACCATCGCGCAATGGCCCGCGGTACACGACGCCGCCGAGGCGCGGCGCCTCTTCGAGCACGGTGCAACGCACCCCGTGAGAGGCCAGTTCAATGGCTGCAGCCATACCCGCCGGCCCACCGCCGACAATCACCGGATCGAGGCTCATGGCGCCTCCGTTTCGGTCATGCGGTTGGCCCGGGTTTCGATCTGCATGCCAGGGCGCACCAGGGTCTGGCAGGCGCGGCGCTTGTGGCGACCGTCGATCTTGACCAGGCAGCACTGGCACACGCCCATGCCGCAGTAGGCGCCGCTGATCTGGTCGTGGTCGTTGCGGGCGACCTGGCGCTGACCCAGGGACTGGATGACGGTGAGGACGGTTTCACCGTGGGCGGCGTTGACGACTTGCCCGTCCAGGCGCACCGTCATGTCGGCGCGGCTCAACGGCTGGATATCGAATGTTCGGCGTAGAACGTCTTGAGGTTGCATCATGCTGCTCTTCCTTGAAGGTTCAGTGAGGTTTCGGCTCCTTGCGGCACACATCCACCGGTTCGCGTCGGTACCCGGCAACAGCGCACCGAAGCGGGGCAACAGACGCGACATGATAGTGCGCACGAAATTCATGTTAGGGATAATTTGTGACCAAGTGTTGATCCAGGCCAGCGAATCGGCCTGCCGGTCCATGAACTTTTTTTCAGAAAGCCGACAGGTAATTTTTGGCAGAATGTTGCGCAATCGCTCCAACTTCCCCACACGGTACCGCCCATGAACCGCATCCTGACCATCGAAGACGACGCCGTGACCGCCCGTGAAATCGTGGCCGAGCTGACCCGCAACGGCCTGGACGTCGATTGGGTCGACAACGGCCGAGAAGGCTTGGAACGGGCGGTCAGCGGCGACTACGACCTGATCACGCTGGACCGCATGCTGCCTGAGCTCGACGGCCTGGTGATCGTCACCACGCTGCGCACCATGGGCGTGGCCACGCCGATCCTGATGATCAGCGCCCTTTCCGATGTGGATGAACGCGTGCGTGGCCTGCGGGCCGGCGGCGACGATTACCTGACCAAGCCGTTCGCCACCGACGAAATGGCCGCCCGGGTCGAAGTGCTGCTACGGCGCAACAATGGCACCCGCGAGCCGGAAACCGCGCTACGGGTAGCCGACCTGGAGCTGAACCTGATCAGCCGCGAGGCCAGCCGCAACGGGCAACTGCTGAGCCTGCTGCCCACCGAATACAAGCTGCTGGAATTCCTGATGCGCAACAGCGGGCAAATCCTCTCGCGCATGATGATTTTCGAGGAAGTCTGGGGCTATCACTTCGACCCCGGCACCAACCTGATCGACGTCCACATCGGCCGCCTGCGCAAGAAAATCGACCCACCGGGCCTGGAACCGCTGATTCGCACGGTACGGGGTTCCGGCTATGTCATTGCTGAACCCCGCTAAGGGCTGGCGCTCCTCCAGCAGCCGCCTGCTGGCGCTGTACAGTTCGCTGTTCGTGATCTGGAGCGCGATCCTGATGGGGGTGATGTATTACGAAGTGTTTGGCTACCTCGACAGCCTGGCCAAGCACTCCCTGATGCAGCGCCAGCACCTGTTCGCCCGGATCCACGGCGACCAACTGGAAGATGCGCTCATGGCCAGCCTGACGCTGGACGAGCGCGGTGTCGACGCCTATGGGCTGTTCGATCCGCAATTGCGCCATTTGAGCGGACCGATCCTGCGCGTGCCCGCCGACCTGCCGCTGGACGGCAAGATCCACATGCTTGGCGGCTGCGTGGACTCCGATGAACCGGGCGTGCCTTCCGACAGCTGCGACGCAGTGGCGACCCGGACCCAGGACGGCCGTTGGCTGGTCCTGGCCCGGGACAACGGTTCGCTGTTCGCGGTGACGCGGATCATCTTGCACGCGCTGTTCTGGGGGGTATCGCTGACCATCCTGCCAGGCATCGCTGGCTGGCACCTGTTGCGCCGCCGACCGCTGCGGCGGATTCGCCAGTTGCAGGCCAGCGCCGAAGCCATCGTCGCCGGTGACCTGACCCATCGCCTGCCGCTGTCGAGCCGACGCGATGAACTGGACATGCTGGCGGCGATCGTCAATGCCATGCTTGAGCGCATCGAACGCTTGATGAATGAGGTCAAGGGCGTGTGCGACAACATCGCCCATGACCTGCGCACCCCGCTGACGCGCCTGCGTGCCCAACTTTATCGCATCCAGCAGCAAGCGCCGGACGGCTCCCCCGAGGCCTTGCAGATGGATCAGGTAATCGCCGAGACCGACACCCTGATGGCGCGATTTCGTGGTCTGTTGCGGATTTCCGAACTGGAAGACCAGCAACGGCGCTCGGGCTTCGTGCGCCTCGATCCGTTGCAGTTATTGCAGGAGTTGCATGATTTTTACCTGCCCTTGGCCGAGGAAGGCGAACTGACCTTCATCCTGGAGGCTCCCGACGCCCTGCCCCTGCTCAACGGCGACCGGGCCTTGCTGTTCGAGGCGGTGTCGAACCTGCTGAGCAACTCCATCAAGTTCACCCCGCCGGGGGGCACCGTGATCCTGCGTGGGGTCGATCAGGGCGACAGCACGCGCATCGAAGTGCTCGATTCCGGCCCCGGCATCCCCGAGGCAGAGCGCAAGGCCGTGTTCCGCCGTTTCTATCGCGCCGAAGGCAGCAGCCAGCACGGCGGATTCGGCCTGGGCCTGTCGATCGTCGCGGCGATCGTCAATCTGCATGGGTTCACGTTGGAGGTGGACAGCAGCGAACACGGCGGCGCGCGGTTGGTGCTCGATTGCCGGGGGACGTTGTTGTAGTCATAGGGCTGGAGCAGCACCTGTGGCGAGGGAGCTTGCTCCCGCTCGGCTGCGAAGCAGTCGTAAACCAGACGCGCGTATTCGGCAGGTTTTCGGGGCCGCTGCGCGACCCAGCGGGAGCAAGCTCCCTCGCCACAGGGTGTGGTGTGCTTGATCTTTATCTATCAGGCATCACTGCGATGCAGCGGGGTGTTATGCAGCTCATAACGCAACTCATCGATCAGCTTCGCAATGCTCTCTTCCGAGCGGACGCTGTCGAGACTCATGCCGCTCACCACCAGGTCCACCTCACCGCTTTCACGGTGATACAGGCGCACGGTGAGGGTGCCGTCGCCATTGAGGCTGCATTCGCAGGCCAACGGCGTAAAACTTTCTTCAAGGCGGGTACGCAAGGGAGCCAAATGGGTCATGTGATGCACCTCAGCCCCGGGGAGGCAAATAAACAGTGGACAGCTCCGACCTCCTGGCCTGCATAGACATCCTGTCGCTCTCATACTGGGTTCGTTCACTGTACATCGCGGCGTATTCCTTAAGTGTTTCGTCGGGGACGCGACATCACCGACGATGTCGCACCCTGACAGCCTAAGGAACCGCCCCTCCCTGCAAAACCCGAATTTGCACCAGCCCATCAGGTGCATTTGCACTGGCTATCATGGTGCCTTCATCCGCCATTCATTGGCGAATAACCCCCGTGCCCGCGCCCAGACAATCGCCTCACTGCGGCTATGGACATCCAGCTTCGAATATAGGGTCGCCACATGATTGCGCACGGTGTTGGGCGCAAGCTTCAGCCGTGCGGCGATTTCCTTATCGGCCAGGCCCTCGCAGATCAGCCCCAGCACGTCTCGCTCCCGGGCCGTCAGCTCGGTGAATGACACGCTGGGCACCTGGGCGTTGATGCTCTTCACGTTAGCCAGTTTTTCAATCAGGGTCCGACTGAACCAGGACGCGTCTTTCATCACCTCCTCGATCGCTGCCACCAGCTCCAGCTCCGAGCGCTTGCGTTCGGTGATGTTCATCAGCACCAGCAGATAGCAGGGCTTGTCCTGGATCAGCACCGTGTCGGCGGCGACCTCACAGTCGATGAGTTCGCCGCCCTTCTTATGCACCTTGACGTCGATACTCGAGACCGCGGCGGCCTTTTCCAGCCGGGCAAACAGCGCGGCGCCGGCGTCCTTGTCGAGAAAGCCGATTTCCTCCACGGTTTTACCCAACAACTCTTCGCTGGCGTAACCGGTGGTCTGGAGAAACGCTTCGTTGATTTCCAGCAACTGCTGTTCGGCGCTGCACACCAGGGTGGGCACAGGCGACAGTCGGAACGACTTGGCAAAGCGCTCCTCACTCTGGCGCAGCGCCGTTTCAGCCTTGCGGCGCGGCTCCATGTCCATGAAGGAAAACAGCATGCAATCTTCATCATGCAGGTCCAGGGGTTGGCCGGCGACGATGACCTGCTTGATAGTGCCATCGGGCAACTTCAACTCGGCCTGCATTTGCGGAATGGTCGCGCCCTGCCCCAGACGCTCGATGGCCAGGTCGCGTTTTTCGGCGGCTTCAAGCACATCCAGTTCATACACCGAACGCCCGATTACCTGCTCGCGGCTGTAGCCGGTCATCTCCAGGAACCCCGGATTGACCTTGATGTAGCGCAGGTCGCTGAGGCGGCAGATCACCGCCGGCGCCGGGTTGGCCCCGAAGGTTTTCTCGAAGCGCTGCTCGGCACTGGCCCATTCGGTGGCATCGCTGAGGATCAGCACGAGCAGTTCTGGCTCGCCGTTGCGGTCGGCCAGGACCATGCTACGGATCCGATGCACCCAGGTGCGATCCGGATCGGCCTGGGACGTGACTTCCACCAGCACATCGCTGAATTCATCGCCACGGGCAACCCGGGCGATGGGGTAGTTGTCTTCAGTCAGCGGGTGGTTGTTGCGGTAACGCAAATTGAACCGCTCGGCGTATTGCTTGGCCGTGGTGCCCAGTTCACTGAGGTCCTTGACCCCGTGCATGGTCAAGGCCGCTGCGTTGGCCCAGGCGATGGTCTGGTCGACCTCGATCAACATCACCCCGTCGGACAGTCCGGCAATGATCTGCAGCAATTGACGACGGTTGGTATCGGTGGTCGGGACTTGCTGATTCATTGGGTCTCCATGTGGTCAGTAGGGTTCAAGCATGGATGCGTTGAAAGTTACGACCACATGGGTTTGCAATAGTGCATCGTGCCCTTCACGCCGCCATGCGCCCCTCGGCAATCGCCTGGGAGGCGGCCAGCATCGCTCGCAGCAGCACCGCGCAACCGGCGGCGAGGTCGTCCGGGGCGGCGTTTTCGATTTCGTTGTGGCTGATGCCGCCTTCGCAGGGCACGAAGATCATCCCCGCCGGGCCCAGTTCGGCGAGGAAGATCGCGTCGTGGCCGGCACCGCTGACGATGTCCAGGTGAGACAGGCCCAGCCCTTGGGCGGCGCCGCGTACGGCGTCGACGCAGCCCTGATCGAAATACAGCGGCGGGAAGTCGGCGGTGGGTTTCAAATCGAAGGTCAGGCCGTGCTGACGGCAGGTGTCCTCGATCACTTGCTTGACCTCGGCGATCATCGAATCCAGGCGCGCCGGTTCCAGGTGACGGAAATCCAGGGTCATGCGCACTTCGCCGGGGATGACGTTGCGCGAGCCCGGGTAGGCCTGCAGGCAACCGACCGTGCCGCAGGCATGGGGCTGATGACCGAGGGCGGCACGATTGACGGCGCCGACGATGATCGAGGCGCCTACCAGGGCATCCTTGCGCAGGTGCATCGGCGTCGGGCCTGCGTGGGCTTCGACGCCGCGCAAGGTCAGGTCGAACCACTTCTGCCCCAGGGCGCCCATCACCACGCCGATGGTCTTGCCCTCGTCTTCGAGGATCGGCCCCTGTTCGATGTGCGCCTCGAAATACGCCCCCACCGGATGCCCACTGACCGGGCGCGGGCCGGCATAGCCGATGGTGTTGAGCGCCTGGCCTACGCTGATGCCCTCGGCGTCGGTCTTGGCCAGGGTTTCTTCAAGGGTGAATTTCTCGGCGAACACGCCGGAGCCCATCATGCATGGAGCGAAGCGCGAGCCCTCTTCGTTGGTCCAGACCACCACCTCCAACGGTGCTTCGGTTTCGATGTTCAGGTCGTTGAGGGTGCGCAGCACCTCCAGCCCGGACAGAACGCCAAAGCAGCCGTCGAACTTGCCGCCGGTGGGTTGGGTGTCGATGTGGCTGCCGGTCATCACCGGTGGCAGGTTCGGATTGCGCCCCGGGCGCCGGGCGAAGATATTGCCCACCCCATCGATGCTGACGGTGCAGCCCGCCGCCTGGGTCCATTGCACGAACAGGTCGCGGGCCTGGCGGTCGAGGTCGGTCAGGGCCAGCCGGCACACACCGCCCTTGACCGTGGCCCCGAGCTGGGCCAGGTCCATGAGCGATTGCCACAGGCGGTCGCGGTTGATGTGCTGATGGGTCGATTGCAGGACGTCGATGGCTGCGTTCATGGGGATCTCCATTTTTTCAGGCATTTTTTTGGTGTCTTGAGGCCGCTATCGCGAGCAAGCTCGCTCCCACGCTGGATTGGGGTGGGTGCAAAATCCATGTGCACAGAGGATCCCCTGTGGGAGCGAGCTTGCTCGCGATGAGGCCCTCCTTCACACCGCGGTTTTAGCGACGGACGGGCTCGCTCCCAGGCTGCACAACCCGTAATAAATCACCCCACCCAGCGCCGAGCCGGTGAACCAGCCATAGCTGTAGAACCAACTGAACGCATCGCTGCCCAGGGACAACAGCGTCAGCACCACCGGTACGCCAAAGGCGATGAAACCGTTCCAGTTCCACGCTGGGTAAATGTCGTCGCGGTACAGCCCGGCAAGGTCCAGTTGCTGTTTCTTGATCAGGAAATAATCCACCACCATGATCCCGGCAATCGGCCCCAACAGGCTTGAATAGCCCAGCAGCCAGTTGGAGTAGACCGACTCCAGGCTGACCTCGGAGACGATCAGCCCGAGTTTCTTCAGCAACTCGTGAGCCATCAGCGCCAGCCCCACCAGCCCGGTCAACATCACGGCTTTAGTGCGGCCGATCAGTTTCGGCGCCAGGTTCTGGAAGTCGTTAGTGGGCGAAACGATATTGGCCGCGGTGTTGGTCGACAGCGTGGCGACAATGATCAGCACCATGGCCAGCGCCACCCACACCGGGCTCTGGATGTGCCCAATCAAGCTCACCGGGTCGGAGACGGTCACCCCCACCAGTTTTTCCGAGGCGGCGGTCATGACCACGCCGAGGGAAGCGAACAGGAACATGGTCAACGGCAGGCCAATGATCTGGCCGACGATCTGGTCTTTCTGGCTCTTGGCATAACGGCTGAAGTCCGGAATGTTCAACGACAAGGTGGCCCAGAAACCGACCATGGCCGTCAGCCCGGCGAGGAAATAGCCGGTCACCCCGGCGCCTTCGGGGCGTTTGGCCGGGACCGCCATCAGTTCAGTCAACGAGACATTGGGCAACGCCCACACCAACAGCCCGGCCCCCACCAGCACCAACAAGGGCGCAGACAAGGTTTCCAGCCACTTGATCGACTCGGCACCGCGCAACACCACCCACAGGTTCATGACCCAGAACACCATGAAACCGATCACCTCACCGGTGCCGCCCAAGCTCTTCCAGCCGTCGAACACCGAGCCGAGAAACAGGTGGATCGCCAGCCCGCCGAACATGGTCTGGATGCCGAACCAGCCACACGCCACCAAGGCGCGGATCAGGCACGGCACGTTGGAACCGATGACACCGAAGGATGAGCGCAACAGCACCGGAAACGGAATGCCGTACTTGGTTCCGGCAAAGGCATTGAGGGTCAGGGGGATCAGCACGATGATGTTGGCAAACAGAATCGCCAGCAGCGCCTCGCCCACCGTCAGGCCGAAATAGGCGGTGAGCACGCCGCCGAGGGTGTAGGTCGGCACGCAGATCGCCATGCCCACCCACAGTGCGGTGATGTGCCATTTGTTCCAGGTTCGCTCGTGCACCTTGGTCGGCGCGATGTCGTGGTTATAACGGGGGCTGTCGAGGACGTCGCTGCCGGCTTCAAGCTCGAACAATCCGTCGCGCTCGGTCACTGTTGATCTGGTCATGTCCGCTCCACTGTTTTCATTATTTTTGCTCATCGACGGGCGATGGCCGGAGTACTTGCACGCGTGCTACCGACCACCCCGCCAGGCCACGACGGCACTCAATAACCGTGCCGAATAACGCTCCGAGCTGACCGGATGATCGATATAACCCTTTCAACCTTTTGATGTTTAACGTTTTAAAGCCACGTGATTGCCTTGTTTCACTCCCTGCTTACCGCCCTTGAGGCTAGATGACCTTCACGCCTTGTCGAGGAGGAGATTCAAAGTGGTGCACCCCGGATCAACGCGAGGTGTCTAGACAGCACTTTCAGCACTTTCAAGCCGCTGATTTACCATGATAAATCTCGCTCAAATAACGATCCTGTCAAGTGCGTCAAAATGGTGAGCAGGCTCACCATTTTGGTGAATTTAAAATTTAATCGTTTAATTTCAATAAGTTAATAAACGCATAAGCTTATAAAAAATAATCTTGCTCAATTCAAAAACTCCAGCTAGCGTCTAATCCTGACAGTCGTGACAAGAATATAAACCGGCACGACGTTATCTAACGTGATGGATAAAACATAAAGAACCGGCAACAGTCGGTCATGCCTGCGAGGAACTCGGAATGTCTCTGTTGATCCGTGGCGCCACCGTTATTACCCATGATGAAAGTTATCGCGCCGATGTGTTTTGCGCCGACGGCGTGATCAAGGCCATTGGTGACAACCTGGATGTTCCGGCCACTGTCGAAGTGCTCGATGGCAGTGGTCAATACCTGATGCCCGGCGGCATCGATCCCCATACGCATATGCAGTTGCCGTTCATGGGCACGGTCGCCAGTGAAGACTTCTTCAGCGGCACGGCAGCGGGCCTCGCCGGGGGCACCACGTCGATCATCGACTTCGTGATTCCCAACCCTCAGCAGTCGCTAATGGAAGCCTTTCATCAATGGCGCGGCTGGGCCGAGAAAAGCGCCAGCGACTACGGTTTCCACGTGGCGATCACCTGGTGGAGCGAACAAGTCCGCGAAGAAATGGCCGAGCTGGTCAGCCACCACGGGGTGAACAGCTTCAAGCATTTCATGGCCTACAAGAACGCGATCATGGCCGCCGACGACACCTTGGTCGCGAGCTTCGAGCGCTGCCTGGAGTTGGGTGCGGTGCCCACCGTGCACGCGGAGAACGGCGAGCTGGTCTACCACCTGCAACGCAAGCTGCTGGCCCAGGGCATCACCGGGCCCGAAGCCCATCCGCTGTCGCGCCCCTCGCAAGTGGAAGGCGAAGCCGCGAGCCGCGCCATCCGCATCGCCGAAACCCTGGGCACGCCGCTGTACCTGGTGCACGTGTCCACCAAGGAAGCCCTGGACGAAATCACCTACGCCCGCAGCAAAGGCCAACCGGTCTACGGCGAAGTCTTGGCCGGACACCTGCTGCTGGACGACAGCGTCTATCGCCACCCGGACTGGCAGACCGCCGCCGGTTACGTGATGAGCCCCCCCTTCCGCCCACGCGGGCATCAAGAGGCACTCTGGCACGGCTTGCAGTCCGGCAACCTGCACACCACCGCCACCGACCACTGCTGTTTCTGCGCCGAGCAGAAAGCCGCCGGGCGTGATGACTTCAGCAAGATCCCCAACGGCACCGCCGGGATTGAAGACCGCATGGCCGTACTCTGGGAAGAAGGGGTCAACAGCGGCAAATTGTCGATGCAAGACTTCGTCGCCCTCACCTCCACCAACACCGCGAAGATCTTCAACCTCTACCCACGCAAGGGCGCGATCCGCGTCGGCGCCGATGCGGATCTGGTGCTCTGGGATCCCCAGGGCAGCCGCACGATCTCAGCCAAGACCCACCACCAGCAAGTGGACTTCAACATCTTCGAAGGCAAGACCGTGCGCGGCGTGCCCAGCCACACCATCAGCCAGGGTCGGCTGGTGTGGGCCGACGGCGACCTGCGGGCCGAACGCGGCGCCGGGCGCTACATCGAACGGCCGGCGTACCCGGCGGTGTTCGATTTGCTGAGTAAGCGGGCGGAGCTGAATAAGCCAACTGCTGTGAAACGCTGAAACCCAGGCCTTCGGCCTTCGCGAGCAAGCCCGCTCCCACATTGGGTTTTGGGTGAATGCAAAATCCATGTGCACAGCAGATCCCCTGTGGGAGCGAGCTTGCTCGCGATGAGGCCAACCCAGACACCGACAAAACCACTGCCCACCAGAGGCAGCACCTCAAACACCGTGAGGCCCATTCCATGATCCAGCCCTTGAATCACCTCCCCCATTCCCAGGAAGACCCGGCCACCCTCGCCGCCCGCTTCAGCGACCTGGCACCGCCGCTCAATGCGCGCCAGGCCCACCTGGAAGCTTCCCGGTGCCTGTATTGCTACGACGCGCCCTGCGTGAACGCCTGCCCGAGCGAGATCGATATTCCTTCGTTCATTCGCAACATCCATCAGGACAACGTCCAAGGCGCGGCGCAGAAAATCCTCTCGGCCAATATCCTCGGCGGCAGCTGCGCCCGGGTCTGCCCCACCGAGGTGCTGTGCCAGCAAGCCTGCGTGCGTAACAACGCCCATGAATGCGCGCCAGTGTTGATCGGCTCGCTGCAACGCTACGCGGTGGACAACGCCCACTTCAGCGAACACCCGTTCCAACGGGCTGCCGCCACCGGCAAGCGCATCGCCGTGGTCGGCGCCGGGCCGGCGGGGTTGTCGTGTGCGCACCGCAGCGCGATGCACGGCCATGACGTGGTGATCTTCGAAGCCCGGGACAAGGCCGGAGGCCTCAACGAATACGGGATCGCCAAGTACAAACTGGTGGACGACTATGCCCAACGTGAGCTGGATTTCCTGCTGGGCATCGGCGGCATCGAAATCCGCCATGGTCAGAAACTCGGCGAGAACCTGAGCCTGAGCGACCTGCACCAGCAGTTCGACGCGGTGTTCCTCGGCCTCGGCCTGGCCGCCAGCAAACAACTGGGCCTGAGCGACGAACAAGCACCGGGGCTGCTGGCCGCCACCGAGTACATCCGCGAACTGCGCCAGACCGACGACCTCAGCCAGTTGCCCTTGGCCGACCGTTGCATCGTGCTCGGTGCCGGCAACACCGCCATCGACATGGCCGTGCAAATGGCCCGCCTCGGCGCCCGGGACGTCAACCTGGTCTACCGTCGCGGCCTTGAGGACATGGGCGCGACTTTGCACGAGCAAGACATCGCCAAGGCCAACCAGGTGCGCCTGCTGACTTGGGCCCAACCGCAACAGGTGCTGCTCGATGACGCCGGCCATGTGCGCGGCATGCGCTTTTCCCGTACCCATCTGGAAAACGGTCGACTGGTCATCGGCGCCGAAACCTTCGACTTGCCTGCCGACGCCATCTTCAAAGCCATCGGCCAGGCCTTCGACGACAACGCGCTGGTGGACCCACTGGCCCGGGAACTCAAGCGCCAGGACGGGCGAATTCTGGTGGACGAACACCTGCGCACCAGCGTTCCCGGGGTCTACGCCGGCGGCGATTGCACCAGCCTGGACCAGGACCTCACCGTGCAAGCCGTGCAGCACGGCAAGCTCGCCGCCGAGGCGATCAACGCTCAACTGATGCTCAATGTGGAGGCTGCGTAAATGGCCGATCTGTCGATTGTCTTCGCCGGCATCAAAGCCCCCAACCCGTTCTGGCTGGCCTCCGCGCCGCCCACCGACAAGGCCTACAACGTCGTCCGCGCCTTCGAGGCCGGTTGGGGTGGCGTGGTCTGGAAAACCCTCGGTGAGGACCCTGCAGCCGTGAATGTGTCCTCGCGGTATTCGGCCCATTACGGGGCCAATCGCGAGGTCTTGGGCATCAACAACATCGAGCTGATCACCGACCGTTCCCTGGAGATCAACCTGCGGGAAATCACCCAGGTGAAAAAGGACTGGCCGGACCGGGCGTTGATCGTGTCGCTGATGGTGCCCTGCGTCGAAGAGTCCTGGAAATCTATCCTGCCCCTGGTGGAGGCCACCGGTGCCGACGGCATCGAGCTGAACTTCGGTTGCCCCCACGGCATGCCGGAACGAGGCATGGGCGCGGCGGTCGGCCAGGTGCCGGAGTACGTCGAGCAAGTGACCCGCTGGTGCAAGACCTATTGCTCGCTGCCGGTGATCGTCAAGCTCACACCGAACATCACCGACATCCGCGTCGCCGCCCGGGCGGCCCATCGGGGCGGCGCGGATGCGGTGTCGTTGATCAACACCATCAACTCCATCACCAGCGTCGACCTGGACCGCATGGTCGCCCTGCCCAGCGTCGGCAGCCAGAGCACCCACGGCGGCTACTGCGGCTCGGCGGTCAAACCCATCGCCCTGAACATGGTCGCCGAAATCGCCCGCGACCCGCAGACCCAAGGCTTGCCGATCTGCGGCATCGGCGGCATCGGCAGCTGGCGCGACGCAGCCGAATTCATCGCCCTGGGCAGCGGCGCGGTGCAGGTCTGCACGGCGGCGATGCTGCATGGGTTTCGCATCGTCGAAGAGATGAAGGATGGCCTGTCGCGTTGGATGGACAGTCAGGGCCACGCCAACCTGCAGGCGTTTTCCGGTCGCGCGGTGGGCAACACCACCGACTGGAAGTATCTGGACATCAACTATCAGGTCATCGCCAAGATCGACCAAGAGGCCTGCATCGGTTGCGGTCGCTGCCACATCGCCTGCGAAGACACCTCACACCAGGCCATCGCCAGCCTCAAGCAGGCGGACGGCACCCATGTATATGAGGTGATCGATGAGGAATGCGTGGGCTGCAACCTGTGCCAGATCACCTGCCCGGTGCAGGACTGCATCGAGATGGTGACGGTGGACACTGGCAAGCCGTTTCTGGATTGGAACCATGATCCGCGTAATCCCTATCATGTAACGGCTTGAGGGTTGGGGTGTCTGGACTGACGCCATCGCGAGCAAGCTCGCTCCCACAGGGGATCCGGTCGTTCACAGATATTGTGTACTCCAGAGACCCAATGTGGGAGCGAGCTTGCTCGCGATGAGGCCATCAGCCCCAACACAAATCTCAAGGCTCCCCCTCGGACTAACAGTTCTGCTAGTAGACACCCCCCGAAAAATACCCGAGCCTGACACGGCCGAGCCAATCAGCAAGAGCCAAGCCCATGTCGACGTCAACGATGAAGATACTGTGCCGCTACCAATACGACCCCCTGGACCGCCTGACAGGCTTGAAGCCTGCGGAACACGTGGGCACGCAGCGTTTTTACCAGAACGACGAGTTGGTCAATGAGATCGAAGGCCAGGTAGAACTCACGATCCTTCGCCATGAAGCCCAGCCCCTGGCGCAACGCCTGCACGTTGCCAACGTCACCGAGACGACGCTGCTGGCAACGGACCGACAACGGTCGGTTATGCAGACACTGGCTGGCGTCGATACCCAGCGTATGGCTTATACCGCCTATGGTCATCGGCCGGCGGAAAGTGGTTTGAGCAGTTTGCTCGGGTTCAATGGTGAGCGCCCTGATCCGATAACGGGGCATTATTTATTGGGACAGGGTAACCGGGCTTTTAATCCGGTGCTGATGCGGTTTAATAGTCCGGATGCGTACAGTCCCTTTGGGGATGGGGGGATTAATGCGTATGCGTATTGTGGGGGGGATCCGGTTAATCGGTATGATCCGAGTGGGAATAATCCCATCACTCTTATTACTTCTGCCTTTAAGCCATGGAACAGGCTGACGACAAACATGCCAGGCGTGTTGGATCTTTCATTAAGCCCCGCTGTTCTCCAACCTGCTGCTCCCAAACCCGTTGCCCCCGTTGCCCCCAGATTAAGAGAATTACTACAACAGCCTGGCCCCAGTCCCCGGGTCGGAGCTAGCTCAACGTCCGCCCCTTCCCCGGCAATTCCTAAAAAAATTACTTACGAAGGACGTCGTAGACCTTGGATACAGGAAAGAACAGATGCCGCAGGCGAGGTAAATGGTACAACTCTGATACATAGACGTCGCGCGAATGAAGCATACGCTTACGACATCCTCGCAAGAAACGAGCAAATACCTCCAATCGTGGAAGATCCTATTCTTCGAGAAAATTTCAAAGCAACCAGAAAACGCTATAGAACTACAAAACGCAACAAGAAATCTGGTCAGAGTGATCGGAGTGAATATACGGATGCAGCGTCAAAATTCCAAACCGCCCGACGTGCACTCAAAATCGATAATCTAAAAAAAATCAGAGATACAACGTGAAAAAATAGCAATTAATATCGGGAACAAACTTACTTTCAACCTCACGCTACCGACGTCATTACGTTGGTGCAAAAACTACGGCTCCAACCCAATCCCCCGCAAAATCACACTGGTCACCGTCTGCACCGCCCGTTCGAATTGCATGTCGGACAGCGGCTGATGATCATTAAGGATATTGATCTGGTGATCGAAGTCGGCGTAATGCTGGGTCGAGGCCCAAATCATGTAGAGCAGGCTTGAAGGCTCTACCGGGAGGATGCGTTTGTCCTCCACCCACTGGCGGATTTTCGCTTCCTTCATCTTGGCCCAGTCATAGAGGCTGGCGTCCAGCGCCTGGCCCAGGGTCGGGGCGCCGTGGATGATTTCGTTGGCCCAGACCTTGGAGCCGTAAGGGCGGCTGCGGGAGTGGTTCATCTTGGCGCGGATGTAGCTGCTGAGGACCACCCGGGGGTCGTCGAACATTTCGAAGCACAAGGCGTCCTGTTTCCAGACTTCCAGCAGGTCGAACAGCACGGCGCTGTACAGCTCGCTCTTGGTGCTGAAGTAGTAATGCAAGTTGGAACGCGGCAATTGCACTTCGGCGGCGATGTCAGCCATGGCGGTGCTGCCGAAGCCTTTCTCGGCGAAGACCTTCTCGGCGGCCAACAGGATTTTCTCGACATTACTGCGACGAATCTCGATCTTGTGATTGCCCATGAGGGCTCCCTGGCAACAGCGTTGGTCAAGACTAGCATTCACCCACTTCTGAAAACACTGGGGATCCCTGTGGGAAGGCTTTTGTGGCGAGGGAGCTTGCTCCCGCTCGGTTCTGTAGGAGCTGGCGAAGCCTGCGATCTTTTGATCTTGATCTTTCGCTTGAGGTTCAAGTGTCTGGTGAAAGATCGCAGCCTCGTTGCACTCGACAGCTCCTACAGGCGCAGCCCAGCGGGAGCAAGCTCCCTCGCCACAAAAGCGGGTTCTACGCTATGTCGACTGGCGTGGTTCGACATTGTCCAGCGCGCGGTTCGCCAGCATTGCGCTCAGTTCAATCAGTTGCTGGATGCCCAGGGCGATGTGGCGCCTGGGACCGTCCAGGTCGAAGGCCAGGTCACTGACCATGGCGTTGGCCGAGGCCAGGTTTTCGCTGAGGTTGGCGAGCAGGGTTTCGGTGTCGACGCCATGGGCGACGGTGAACAGTTGGCCGGGGTCGGGATCGGGTTTGTTGGGTTTGGGCTTGAGGTAGTGGTCGAGGATGCGGTCAGCGGCTTTGTCGAACGCTTTTGAGTTGGATGGATCTGTATCCGGTGGGTTGGGTGTTGGTTTGAACATAGATGAATCTCCAAATCGAAAAAGGAGACCATCACCCTCGCTACCAAACGAAGGGTGGCGGCCATACGCGGGTTGGTAGACCGGTGACTTGGAGAACCGGCGCGTCCGAAGACGCCCTGCGCATGACCGCCATAAAAAACAGATACCAAAAGGCCTCTGCTGCAAGGGCTATGCGACAAGTCAAAAGCCGGGCTACCAAACCCGATCACTGATTCAATCAGCGACCCGGAAACGATAAAGCCCTGGCCCCAAGGCGCACAAGCCGGCGGATTCTGGCGCAGTTGTAGGGAATGGCGCAAGACAACGTAGCCCGATCCCGAGCGATCCTACATCTGGATAAACACCAACCTGTTTAGACCGGAAACAGGGCTAACAACACACCTTGTGGCGAGGGGATTTATCCCCGTTGGGCTGCGAAGCAGCCCCAATGACTGTCGCTACGGTGTGTCAGGTTGATTGCATCCAGCTTCTTCAGGACTGCTTCGCAGTCCAGCGGGGATAAATCCCCTCGCCACAGGAGCCCCTTAAGCCCTCCGATCGTGGACATTCGACTAATGTCTTAGACCAGTCATCGCACAACCAAACACCTCACCGCTATCCTCAAATCTCACATCTATCCGGCCCCACGGCCTGCAATCTTGACCTCGACCCGCGCCAACCATTGCAGCGCCTCATTTTGAAGCACCCCCGAGTTGGATAATTCCGATAATGGCCAGTTGACAATGAGCAGCCGCTTCCAAATAATCACTTCATGTTGTACGACGACGTATGACAAATAAAAACAACAAAAAAGTAGGGAGCGTCATAGTGAGCACACGTGTCCGTTTTTCGCCCAACCACCGTTCAAACCGCCGTACCCTTCTCAACGCCAGCCCCACCCTGGTCCTGCTGGGTTGCAGCAGTCTCGCCGCGTTTCTGCCAACGGCCGCCAGCGCCGCTGGCTTCGTCGATGACGCCAAGGCCACGCTGAACCTGCGCAACGCCTATTTCAACCGCAACTTCGTCAACGACAATGCCGCCCAAGGCAAAGCCGAAGAATGGACCCAGAGTTTCATCCTCGACGCCAAGTCCGGTTTCACCCAAGGCACAGTCGGTTTCGGCGTGGACATCCTGGGCATGTACTCGGTCAAGCTCGATGGCGGTCGCGGCACCGCCGGCACCCAGTTGCTGCCGGTGCATGACGACGGTCGCCCCGCCGATGACTTCGGCCGTTTGGGCGTAGCCCTGAAGGCTAAGGTATCGAAGACCGAGTTGAAGGTCGGCGAATGGATGCCGGTGCTGCCGATCCTGCGTTCCGACGACGGTCGCTCCCTGCCGCAAACCTTCCGTGGCGGCCAGGTGACCTCCACCGAAATCAACGGCCTGAGCCTCTACGGCGGCCAGTTCCGTGGCAACAGCCCGCGCAACGACGCGAGCATGGAAGACATGTCGATGAACGGCCGCGGCGCGTTCACCTCCGACCGTTTCAACTTCGGTGGCGGCGAATACGCCTTCAACGAAAAACGCACCCAGGTCGGTGTCTGGTACGCGGAACTGTCCGACATCTACCAGCAGCAATATTTCAACCTGACTCACAGCCAACCCATCGGCGACTGGACCCTGGGCGCCAACCTCGGCTACTTCACCGGCAAGGAAAACGGCAGCGCGCTGGCCGGCGACCTGGACAACAAAACCGCGTTCGCCATGCTCTCGGCCAAATACGGTGGCAACACCTTCTATGTCGGCCTGCAGAAAGTCGGCGGCGATGACGCCTGGATGCGCGTCAACGGCACCAGCGGCGGCACCCTGGCGAACGACAGTTACAACTCCAGCTACGACAACGCCAAGGAAAAATCCTGGCAACTGCGCCACGACTTCAACTTCGCCGCCGTCGGCGTGCCGGGCCTGACCCTGATGAACCGCTACATCAGCGGTGACAACGTGCACACCGCCACCGTCGACGACGGCAAGGAATGGGGCCGCGAGACCGAACTGGCCTACACCGTGCAGAGCGGCGCGCTCAAGAGCCTCAACGTGAAATGGCGTAACGCATCGATTCGTCGCGACTTCAGCACCAATGAATTCGACGAGAACCGTATCTTCATCAGCTACCCGCTGTCGCTGCTGTAATACCAGGACCCACTGCCATGAGCGCATCCCATGGCAACCTGCGGCAAGGACGCCGATCCAGAGCGGTTCGTCGATCAAACGTTGACAAGGTAGCGGAAGGATAAGGATATTCCCTCTCGGTCGTACGACAACTTATAACAACTGTACCTCTCATTGTTTGCTCAGGTAATGCCATGACCACGACACAAATTCGCCACCCCTTCAATCGCCTGCTCTTGACCGGCGCCGCCGGCGGCCTTGGCAAAGTCTTGCGCGAACGTCTCAAGCCTTACGCCCGCCACATTCGCCTGTCGGACATCGCCAACATGGCTCCGGCCATCGACGAAAGCGAGGAAGTGGTGCCATGCGACCTGTCGGATAAACAGGCCGTGCACCAACTGGTGGAAGGTGTCGACGCCATTCTGCACTTCGGCGGTGTCTCGGTGGAGCGCCCGTTCGAGGAGATCCTCGGCGCCAACATCAGTGGCGTGTTCCATATCTATGAAGCCGCCCGTAAGCACGGCGTAAAACGGGTGATCTTCGCCAGCTCCAACCACGTCATCGGCTTCTACAAACAAGACCAGACCCTCGACGCCCTCTCCCCTCGCCGCCCGGATGGCTACTACGGCCTGTCCAAGTCCTACGGCGAAGACGTCGCCAGTTTCTACTTCGATCGCTACGGCATCGAGACCGTGAGCATCCGCATCGGCTCGTCGTTCCCGGAACCGCAGAACCGCCGGATGATGAGCACCTGGCTGAGCTTCGACGACCTCACCCAACTGCTCGAATGCTCGCTCTACACGCCGAAAGTCGGCCACACCGTGGTCTACGGCATGTCCGCCAACCGCGACGTCTGGTGGGACAACAGCCACGCCGCGCACTTGGGCTACCAGCCCAAGGACACCTCAGAAATTTTCCGCGACAAGATCGAAGCGCAGCCAATGCCGGCCGCCGATGACCCGGCCAGGATCTACCAGGGCGGTGCCTTTGTCGCCGCCGGCCCGTTCGACGACTGATTCGCCTGTTGTTCATGGGATACGAACGAACCAAGGAATCGCCATGCAAGCCGAATTGATTGTCGATGCACGCAACGCCGTCGGGGAAAGCCCGGTGTGGGTCCCCGAGGAAAACGCCCTGTATTGGGTGAACATCCCCAGCGGCGGCCTGCAACGCTGGAATGCCAGCAGCGGAAAAATCCAGGGCTGGGAAGCCCCCGAAATGCTCGCCTGCATTGCCCGCCACCAGGACGGTGGCTGGGTCGCGGGCATGGAAAGCGGGTTCTTCCGCCTGCACCCCCATGATGACGGCAGCCTCGACAGCGAACTCTGTGCAAGCGTTGAGCACAGCCGCGCCGACATGCGCCTCAACGATGGCCGTTGCGACCGCCAGGGCCGCTTCTGGGCCGGCAGCATGGTTTTGAACATGGGCGCCAACGTCGACGAAGGCCGGATGTACCGCTATGAGGCCGGGCAACGCAGCCCGGTCGAGGCACAACTGAGCGGTTTCATTGTACCCAACGGCCTGGGCTTCAGCCCGGACGGCCGCACGATGTACCTCTCCGACTCGCATCCGTTGGTCCAGCAGATCTGGGCCTTCGACTACGACATCGACAGCGGCACTCCGTCCAACCGGCGGCTGTTCGTCGACATGCTGCCGTTGGCCGGTCGCCCGGATGGCGCGGCCGTCGACGCCGACGGTTGCTACTGGATCTGCGCCAACGATGCCGGGCTGATTCACCGTTTCACCCCGGATGGACGTCTCGACCGTTCACTGGAAGTGCCGGTGAAAAAACCGACCATGTGCGCCTTTGGCGGCAGCCGCCTGGACACCCTCTTCGTCACCTCGATCCGCCCGGGCGACGACAGCGACCCGCAGTCCCTGGCCGGTGGTGTGTTCGCCCTCAACCCCGGCGTCAAGGGCCTGGCCGAACCTGCTTTCGGAGGACGGAGACCCTCCACGAATTGATCTGCTTTGCCGCTTCACATCGATAGACATAAAAACAACAACACTGGAGATTGACCATGAATTTCAAACGCACGCTTCTGATCGCAGCCCTGCCCCTAGCCTTCCTGGCCCAGGCGGCGCATGCCCTCGACATCAAGATCGCCGACATCCACCCCAAGGGCTACCCGACCGTGGTCGCCGAGGAATCCATGGGTAAAACCCTGGAAAAGGAGAGCAACGGCGAGCTGAAGTTCAAGTATTTCCCGGGTGGCGTACTGGGTTCTGAAAAAGAAGTCATCGAGCAGATGCAAGCCGGCGCGATCCAGATGTCCCGGGTCAGCCTGGGGATCGTCGGCCCCGTGGTGCCGGACGTGAACGTATTCAATATGCCATTCATCTTCCGCGACCAGGCCCACATGCGCGCCGTCATCGACGGTGAAGTCGGCGACGCGATCCTCGATCGGATCACTAACTCCGAATTCGGCTTGGTGGCCCTGGCCTGGATGGACGGCGGCACGCGCAACCTCTATACCAAGAAGCCTGTGCGCAAGCTCGAAGACCTCAAGGGCATGAAGATTCGCGTCCAAGGCAACCCGATGTTCATCGAGACCATCAATGCCATGGGCGGCAACGGTATTGCGATGGACACCGGCGAGATCTTCAGTGCCCTGCAGACCGGCGTGATCGATGGCGCGGAAAACAACCCGCCGACCATGCTTGAGCACAACCACTACCAGAATGCGAAGTTCTACAGCCTGACCGGTCACCTGATCCTGCCCGAGCCGATCGTGATGTCGAAAATCACCTGGAACAAGCTCACACCAGAGCAGCAGGACATGGTGAAAAAAGCCGCCAAGGCCGCCCAGGCTGAAGAGCGCGTGCTGTGGGACAAGAAATCCACCGCCAGTGAAGAAAAACTCAAGGCCGCCGGCGTCGAGTTCATCACCGTCGACAAGAAACCTTTCTACGACGCCACCGCACCGATCCGGGCCAAATACGGCGCGCCGTATGCCGACCTGATCAAGCGTATCGAAGCGGTCCAGTAACACCTCTCGATCTGTACTCACGAAAAGGCTGGGCGCGCCCGCGGCTAAAAGGCGCGCCCGGTTACGGTGGAACCCGATGAAGAATTTGCTGCTGCGTATCAACGACACGATTTACATGACTTGCATCTGGGTGGCCGGCCTTTCTGTCCTCGCCGTTGCACTGATGATTCCGTGGGGGGTGTTCGCCCGCTACGTACTGGGTACTGGCTCAAGTTGGCCGGAGCCCACCGCCATCTTGCTGATGATCGTATTTACCTTCATCGGCGCCGCTGCCAGCTACCGCTCCGGCTCGCACATGGCCGTGGACATGGTCACCAGCCGCCTGCCACCGCACTGGCAAACCTTGGCTTCGGTTTTCACCCAACTCTTGATGGCGGCGGTGTGCATTTTCATGACCATCTGGGGCACCAAGCTGTGCATGACCACCTGGAATCAATTCATGAGCGCCATCCCCACCCTGCGCGTCGGCATCACCTACATGCCGATCCCGATCGGTGGTTTCCTGACCCTGATTTTTGTCCTGGAAAAACTCTTGCTGGGTGATCAAAGCAAGCGTCGGGTCGTGCAGTTCGATCTGGTTGAAGAAAACGAAGGTGCCGCTTAATGGACGCGCTGATTCTGCTGGGCAGTTTTTTGTTGTTGATCCTGATCGGCATGCCGGTGGCCTACGCGCTGGGCGCTGCCGCCCTGATCGGGGCGTGGTGGATCGATATTCCGTTCCAGGCCATGATGATCCAGGTAACGGGCGGGGTGAACAAATTCTCGTTGCTGGCCATCCCGTTCTTCGTGCTGGCCGGTGCGATCATGGCCGAGGGCGGCATGTCCCGCCGACTGGTGGCATTCGCCAGTGTGCTGGTGGGGTTCGTGCGCGGTGGCCTGTCATTGGTCAACCTCGTGGCCTCGAGTTTTTTTGGCGCGATCTCCGGCTCCTCGGTGGCCGATACGGCCTCGGTCGGCTCGGTGCTGATCCCGGAAATGGCACGCCGCGGCTATCCGCGTGATTACGCCACCGCCGTCACCGTCAGTGGCTCGGTGCAAGCACTGCTGACACCGCCCAGCCATAACGCGGTGCTGTACTCCCTCGCCGCGGGCGGCACCGTCTCCATCGGTTCGCTGTTCATGGCCGGCATCGTCCCCGGCATCATGATGAACCTCTGCCTGATGGCGCTGTGCCTGGTCTTCGCGAAAAAGCGCAATTACCCCAAGGGCGAAGTGATTCCCCTCAAGCAAGCGTTGAAGATCTGCCGGGAAGCCATGTGGGGCATGATGACCTTGTTCATCATCCTTGGCGGCATTCTCTCGGGTGTTTTCACCGCCACCGAATCGGCCGCCATTGCCGTGGTGTGGGCGTTCTTCGTGACCATGTGCATCTATCGCGACTACAAGTGGAGCGAGTTGCCGAAACTGATGCACCGTACGGTACGCACCATCTCCATCGTGATGATCCTCATCGGCTTCGCCGCCAGCTTCGGCTACATCATGACGCTGATGGAAATTCCGGCGAAAATCACCACCGCATTCCTGACACTGTCGGACAACCGTTACGTGATCCTGATGTGCATCAACGTCATGTTGCTGCTGTTGGGCACCGTGATGGACATGGCGCCACTGATCCTGATCCTGACGCCGATCCTGATGCCGGTGATCGTGGGCATCGGTGTGGACCCGGTGCAGTTCGGCATGATCATGCTGGTGAACCTGGGTATCGGCCTGATCACGCCACCGGTAGGCGCGGTGTTGTTCGTTGGTTCCGCCATCGGCAAGGTCAGCATCGAAAGCACCGTCAAGGCGCTGCTGCCGTTCTACGCCATGCTGTTCCTGGTGCTGATGCTCGTGACCTACGTCCCTGCCATTTCGCTGTGGCTGCCGCACCTGGTGTTGTAACAGACAAGGATAGATCCCCTTGTGGGAGCAAGGCTTGCCCGCGATGAAAATGACGCAGTCTCCCAGGAAACCGAGGAGCCTGCATCGCGAGCAAGCTTTGCTCCCACAAGTCCTCGCCACAGGGTTCGCACACAGGAATCCGGCTTTCCCCACAACAGTTTTTTCAACCTTGCAAAACAAGGCCATCATGACGCCGCCCCTTCTCCACCTCGAAGACGACTTCACCCGCCTCACCCTGGCCCCGCACCTGGGCGCCAGTCTGGTTGAATGGACATTGCGCAGCACCGGCGCCCCCCTGCTGCGCCCGCCCGCGCCGCAAGCGCTGGAAAACGGCCTGCCGGGCAAACTCGGCTGCTTTCCGTTGATCCCGTGGTCGAACCGGATCGCCCAAGGCGGTTTCGACTGCCCCGGCGGTTGGCTGGCCCTGAACGCCAACAGCCTTAACGATCCGTTCCCGATCCATGGCAGCGCCTGGCAGCAACCGTGGCAAGTGATCGAGCAAAGCGCCCAGGAAGTGTTGTTGCAACTCAACAGCCAATCCCCGTTCGCCTATTGCGCCAGCCTGCGGATTCGCCTCAGCGGCGGCCAATTGCAGATCGCAATGTTCGTCACCCACATGGCGAAGCAGCCCGCCTGGCATGGGCTGGGCTTGCATCCGTATTTTCCCCGCACCGCCCGCACGCGCCTGCAAACCCGGGCGAGCGAAGTCTGGAAATGCGATGCCAGCAAGCTGCCTACGGAGCTGAGTGTTATTCCTGCCGAGTGGGATTTCCAGGAGACCCGGGCGCTGCCCGATACACTGGTGGACAATGGCTTCGGTGGCTGGGACGGCGATTGCCTGATCCAGCAACCGGACCTGGGGTATGAACTGCAATGCCGCGCCAGCGGTAGCACGTACTTCTTGCTGTACTGCCCCGTGGGCCTGGATTTCTTCTGCATCGAACCGGTCAGCCACCCGGTCAATGCCCATCACCTGCCTGGACGGCCGGGGCTGCGTTTGCTGGAGCAAGGGCAGTCAGTGGCGTTGGGGTTTTCGATGCAGTGTCGGTTGCTCTAACGCCCACATCCCTGTGGGAGCAAGGCTTGCCCGCGATGCAGGCACCTCGGTTTCCCGGTAGACCGCGTCACCTTCATCGCGGGCAAGCCTTGCTCCCACAGAGAGGGCGCAGGTCACAAAGGGTCTGCGTAGAGAAGCTAAGCCCGCACCAACATGAACACCGCCACCCCCAGGCACACCCCGGCAAACCCCACCTGCAACGCCCGGGCCGGGACCTTGGTCGACACTCGCCGCCCGAGCACCATCCCGACGATGCTCGCCGCAATGAACGCCGCCCCGACCCGGTCGATGCTCACCCCGGCATGAAACGCACCGACCACGCCAATCAGCGAAATCAGGCTGATGACCATCAACGAAGTCGCGACGATCCCGCGCATCTGTACGTCGGTCAATTGCTTGAACGCCGGCACGATCAGGAAGCCGCCCCCCACGCCCAGCAGCCCCGAGACCAGGCCCGTCACCGCGCCCAATGCAGACAGTGTGGCCGTGCATCGGGCAGTCCAGGCCAGGCGCCCGGTCTCGCGGTCAAGCATGCAATTCTTCTGGCCCCAACTGGCCGCGCCATGATCGCTGGGCCCCGCTTGTGGCGTTTCCCGCCGCAACATGCGCGCCGCCACCAGCACCATCAACAGGCTGAACAGCATCATCAGGATTTTTTCCGAGAGCTGATGGGCGAGGTAGATGCCCATCGGCGAAAACACCGCGCCCAGCAACGCAATCAGCAGGGCCGCACGGTAGCGCACCAGGCCATGGCGCAGCCCATCGATGGCGCCCACCGCCGCCGCGCTGCCCACCGCGAACAGCGCCACCGGCGCGGCCTCGGTCATGCTCCACCCCAGGCCCAACACCAACGCCGGCACCGCCAGGATGCCGCCGCCCGCCCCCGTAAGGCCCAGGACCAGCCCCATGACCACACCAAAAAAACTTGCCAGTAACATTCAGGTTCTCTCAAGCCGCGCACACCTGTTGGCAGGTGCGATCGCATTTGCAGGACGCCTTGGCCCTCACTAAGCTGCGGACCATATGTTGTAACCTCAAGCGTAGCAACCGCTTCTTCCCGCACAGGTCCGCTGTCATGCCCGCGCAGATCCAAAGTTTTCTCGACCCCGCCTCCAAGACCTATACCCACGTCGTGTATGAACACGACGGCGGGCAGTGCGCGGTGGTCGACCCAGTGCTCGACTACGACCCGGCTTCGGGCCGCAGCGGCACCGAACAGGCTGATCGGGTGATCGCTTTCGTGAAGGAACATCAACTGACGGTGCAATGGCTGCTGGAAACCCACGCCCATGCCGATCACCTGTCCGCCGCGCCTTATCTGCGGCGAGAGCTGGGCGGCAAGATCGCCATTGGCGAGTCCATCGGCCAGGTGCAGAACGTGTTCAAGACGCTGTTCAACCTGGAGCCGCACTTCGCCGTCGACGGTTCGCAATTCGACCACCTGTTCGCGCCCGACGAGTCCTTCCTGATCGGCAACCTCAAGGCCACCGCCCTGCACGTGCCCGGCCATACCCCGGCGGACATGGCCTATCTGATCGACGGTGATGTGATCCTGGTGGGCGACACGCTGTTCATGCCCGACGTAGGCACCGCCCGTTGCGACTTCCCCGGCGGCAATGCCCATCAGCTCTACGCCTCGATCCGCAAGCTGCTGGCGTTCCCTGCCGGGGTGCGACTGTATGTATGCCACGACTATCCACCGGAGGAGCGCGAGCCCCACTGCATAAGTACCGTGGGTGAGCAGCGCCAGCACAACATCCATGTTCGCGATGGCATCGATGAAGCCTCGTTCGTGGCCATGCGTACCCAGCGCGACAAGACACTGGGCATGCCGACGCTACTGTTGCCGGCGATCCAGGTGAATGTGCGCGCCGGGCACCTGCCGCCGGCTGAGGACAATGGCGTGACCTACCTGAAGATTCCGATCAACCAGCTCTAGATGCTTGGGGGCTGCTGCGCAGCCCAGCGGGAGCAATCTCTGACCACAGCGGTGGGTCTGCTTGTGCGGAGGTTGGAGGTGAAGCAGGCTCGCTCCCACAGGAATCGGCGGCGGACGCAGTACCCGACAACACCACAAATCCCATGTGGGAGCGAGCTTGCTCGCGATGGCGGTGGGTCTGCTTGCAGCGAT
>NZ_JBDGLI010000004.1:258058-275180 GCF_057655955.1 Pseudomonas sp. Soil_N_39 | reverse complement strand
ATCGCGGGCAAGCCTTGCTCCCACAAGAATCGGCGGCGGTCGCAGTACCCGACAACACCACAAATCCCATGTGGGAGCTGAGCTTGCTCGCGATGGCGGTGGGTCTGCTTGCATCATTGTTGAATGACAGCTAGCTCCCTCAGGGACTGGTCTTTTGATCAGGTTCCCAAGGTCAATCCATTGGCCGGCAACGGCAGCGCGGTCTTGTAGCGCACCTGCTTGAGGGCAAAGCTTGAGCGGATGTTCGCCACGCCCGGGACCTTGGTCAAAAAGTCCATCATGAACCGCTCCAGCGACTGGATGGTCGGCACCAGCACGCGGATCAGGTAATCCGGATCGCCGGCCATCAGGTAGCACTCCATCACCTCCGGCCGGTCGGAGATGGCCTCTTCGAAGTGCTGCAACGCCTCTTCCACCTGCTTCTCCAGGCTCACATGGATGAACACGTTGACGTGCAATCCCAGCAGGTCGGCGTCCAGCAGCGTGACCTGCTCGCGGATCACCCCCAGCTCCTCCATCGCCCGGACGCGGTTGAAGCACGGCGTCGGCGACAGGTTGACCGAACGGGCGAGATCCGCGTTGGTGATACGGGCGTTTTCCTGAAGGCTGTTCAGAATGCCGATGTCGGTGCGATCCAATTTACGCATGAGACAAATAATCCTGCTTTTTATCGTTGTGCAGATTTTTTATCTGCAAATGATCTGAACAGCAAGCTAACAGAGAAAAATATTCTTCTTCGTCGAGCCTATGATTGTTGTAGGACAATTTCCCGTACCCGGGGAAATTCGTCAGCTAGCGCGCCCACTACAAGAAATTCACAAGATCGAGCGTAGAAAGCCATGAACCCAGCGTACGAACCGCTACGCCTGCACGTCCCCGAACCCTCGGGCCGTCCCGGCTGCAAGACCGACTTTTCCTACCTGCATCTGTCCGATGCCGGCACGGTGCGCAAACCACCCATCGACGTCGAACCCGCCGACACCGCCGACTTGGCCCGCAGCCTGATCCGCGTGCTCGACGACCAGGGCAATGCCCTAGGCGACTGGGCCGCGGACATCCCCGTCGAGATCCTGCGCAAAGGCATGCGTGCCATGCTCAAGACGCGCATCTACGACAACCGCATGGTGGTCGCCCAGCGTCAGAAAAAGATGTCGTTCTACATGCAAAGCCTTGGCGAAGAAGCCATCGGCAGCGCCCAAGCCCTGGCGTTGAACATCGACGACATGTGCTTCCCCACCTACCGCCAACAAAGCATCCTGATGGCCCGCGAGGTGCCCCTGGTGGACCTGATCTGCCAACTGCTGTCCAACGAGCGCGATCCGCTCAAGGGCCGGCAATTGCCGATCATGTACTCGGTCAAGGACGCCGGTTTCTTCACCATTTCCGGCAACCTCGCTACGCAATTCATCCAGGGCGTGGGTTGGGGCATGGCCTCGGCGATCAAGGGCGACACCAAGATCGCCTCGGCCTGGATCGGTGACGGCGCCACCGCCGAATCGGACTTCCACACCGCTCTCACTTTCGCCCACGTCTACCGGGCGCCAGTGATCCTCAACGTGGTCAACAACCAGTGGGCAATCTCCACCTTCCAGGCCATTGCCGGTGGTGAAGCCACGACGTTCGCCGGACGCGGCGTCGGTTGCGGCATCGCCTCCCTGCGTGTCGATGGCAACGATTTCATGGCGGTCTACGCCGCCTCGCGGTGGGCCGCCGAACGCGCCCGCCGCAACCTCGGGCCGGCGCTGATCGAATGGGTCACCTACCGCGCCGGCCCGCACTCCACCTCGGACGACCCTTCGAAGTACCGCCCCGCCGATGACTGGAGCCACTTCCCGTTGGGCGATCCGATCGCGCGCCTCAAGCAGCACATGGTGAAAATCGGCCAGTGGTCCGAAGAGGAACATGCCGCGGTCAGCGCCGAACTCGAAGCCGAGGTGATCGCCGCGCAGAAGGAGGCCGAACAGTACGGCACCCTCGCCGGTGGGCAGATTCCAAGCGCCGCGACCATGTTCGAAGACGTCTACAAAGAGATGCCGGAGCACTTGAAGCGCCAGCGTCAGCAGTTGGGGATCTGACATGAACGATCACAACAACAATATTGCGTTGGACACCGCCATGACCACTACCACCATGACCATGATCCAGGCCCTGCGCTCGGCCATGGACGTGATGCTCGAGCGCGACGACAACGTCGTGGTGTTCGGCCAGGACGTGGGTTACTTCGGTGGCGTGTTCCGCTGCACCGAAGGCCTGCAGAACAAATACGGCACCTCGCGGGTGTTCGACGCGCCGATTTCCGAAAGCGGTATCGTCGGCGTGGCGGTGGGCATGGGTGCCTATGGCCTGCGCCCGGTGGCCGAGATCCAGTTCGCCGACTACGTCTACCCAGCGTCGGACCAGATCATTTCCGAGGCGGCGCGCCTGCGCTATCGCTCGGCCGGCGAGTTCACCGCGCCGATGACCCTGCGCATGCCCTGCGGCGGCGGCATTTATGGCGGCCAGACCCACAGCCAGAGCATCGAGGCGATGTTCACCCAGGTCTGCGGGCTGCGCACCGTGATGCCGTCCAACCCCTACGACGCCAAGGGCCTGCTGATCGCCTCCATCGAAAACGATGACCCGGTGATCTTCCTCGAACCCAAGCGCCTGTATAACGGCCCGTTCGACGGCCACCACGACCGCCCGGTAACGCCGTGGTCGAAACACCCTTCGGCGCAGGTGCCGGACGGTTATTACACCGTACCGCTGGACGTCGCCGCCATCACCCGTCCGGGCAAGGACGTGACGGTACTCACCTACGGCACCACGGTCTACGTCTCCCAAGTGGCGGCCGAAGAAACCGGCATCGACGCCGAAGTCATCGACCTGCGCAGCCTCTGGCCGCTGGACCTTGAGACCATCGTCAAATCCGTGAAGAAGACCGGCCGCTGCGTGGTCGTCCACGAAGCCACCCGCACCTGCGGTTTCGGCGCCGAGCTGGTGTCGTTGGTGCAAGAACATTGCTTCCACCACCTGGAAGCGCCCATCGAGCGTGTCACTGGTTGGGACACCCCCTACCCGCATGCGCAGGAGTGGGCGTATTTCCCAGGGCCGTCCCGTGTGGGCGCGGCGTTGAAACGGGTCATGGAGGTCTGAATGGGCACGCACGTTATCAAGATGCCGGACATTGGCGAAGGCATCGCCGAAGTTGAACTGTCGGTGTGGCACGTCAAGGTCGGCGACATGGTGGTCGAAGACCAGGTGTTGGCCGATGTCATGACCGACAAGGCGATGGTGGACATCCCTTCGCCGGTGCATGGCCGGGTCATCGCCCTGGGTGGCGAGCCCGGTGAAGTCATGGCGGTGGGCAGTGAACTGATCCGCATTGAAGTCGAAGGTGCGGGTAACTTGAAAGAATCGGCCCAACCGGCTCCTGCCGCCGCGGCTGCGCAGGCACCGAAGCCGGCGCCAGTGGCCACGCCTGAACCGGTGCTGGAAAAAATTGCCGTGCCCCGCCCGGCTGCGCAAGCCCCGGTGGCCCGCGATCCCGACGAGCGTCCATTGGCCTCGCCGGCCGTGCGCAAACACGCGCTGGACCTGGGCATTCAATTGCGCCTGGTCCAGGGCAGCGGCCCCGCCGGACGGGTCCTGCACGAAGACCTCGAAGCCTACCTGGCCCAGGGTTCGTCGACCCCGGCCAAGGGCGGTTCGGGTTATGCCGAGCGCCACGACGAGCAGCAGATCCCAGTGATCGGCATGCGCCGCAAGATCGCCCAGCGCATGCAGGAGGCAACCCAACGCGCCGCCCATTTCAGCTACGTCGAGGAAATCGACGTCACAGCCCTGGAAGAGCTGCGGGTTCACTTGAATGAAAAACACGGCGCCAGTCGCGGCAAGCTGACCCTGCTGCCGTTCCTGGTCCGTGCGTTGGTGGTGGCCCTGCGGGACTTCCCGCAGATGAACGCGCGCTACGACGACGAGGCCCAGGTCATCCACCGTTCGGGCGCCGTGCATGTTGGCGTCGCGACCCAGAGCGATGTGGGCCTGATGGTGCCAGTGGTGCGTCACGCCGAGGCCCGTACGCTGTGGGACAGCGCGACGGAAATTTCACGCCTGGCCACGGCGGCCCGCACGGGCAAGGCCAGTCGCGATGAGCTGTCCGGCTCGACCATCACCCTGACCAGCCTCGGTGCCCTCGGCGGCATCGTCAGCACGCCGGTGCTGAACCTGCCGGAAGTGGCGATTGTCGGCGTGAACAAAATCGTCGAGCGGCCCATGGTGATCAAAGGCCAGATCGTGATCCGCAAGATGATGAACCTCTCCAGTTCCTTCGATCACCGGGTGGTCGACGGCATGGACGCGGCGCAATTCATCCAGGTCCTGCGTGGTCTGCTCGAACAACCCGCCACCTTGTTTGTGGAGTAAGCCATGCAGACTTTGAACACCACGCTGCTGATCATCGGCGGCGGTCCTGGCGGTTACGTGGCGGCGATCCGCGCCGGCCAGTTGGGCATCCCGACCATCCTGGTGGAAGGCCAGGCGCTGGGCGGCACTTGCCTGAACATCGGTTGCATCCCGTCCAAGGCATTGATCCATGTGGCCGAACAGTTCCACCAGACCCGGCACCATAGCCAGGGCTCGGCCTTGGGCATCACCGTGGCGGCGCCAACGCTGGACATCAACAAGAGCGTGGAATGGAAGGACGGCATCGTCGATCGCCTGACCACCGGCGTCGCGGCATTGCTGAAAAAGCACAAGGTCCAGGTCATTCAGGGCTGGGCCAAGGTGATCGATGGCAAGACAGTCGAGGTCGGCGATACCCGCATCCAGTGCGAACACCTGCTGCTGGCCACCGGTTCGAAAAGCGTCAACCTGCCGATGTTACCCGTGGGCGGGCCGATCATTTCCTCCACCGAAGCCCTCGCCCCCACCTCGGTGCCCAAGCACCTGGTGGTGGTCGGCGGTGGTTACATCGGCCTGGAACTGGGCATTGCCTACCGCAAGCTCGGCGCCGAGGTCAGCGTGGTCGAGGCCCAGGAGCGGATCCTGCCGGCGTACGACGGTGAGCTGACACAACCGGTGCACGAGGCGCTCAAGCAGTTGGGCGTGAAGCTGTACCTCAAGCACAGCGTCGAAGGTTTCGATGCCCAGGCCAGTACCTTGCAAGTGCGTGATCCCAATGGCGAGACGCTGAACCTGGACACCGACCGGGTGCTGGTGGCCGTTGGTCGTAAACCCAACACCCAGGGCTGGAACCTTGAAGCGCTGGACCTGGCGATGAACGGTTCGGCGGTGAACATCGACAGCCGTTGTCAGACCAGCATGCGCAATGTCTGGGCCATTGGCGACCTGAGCGGTGAACCGATGCTCGCCCACCGGGCCATGGCCCAGGGCGAAATGGTCGCCGAGTTGATCGCTGGCCAGCACCGGGAATTCAACCCGACCGCCATCGCCGCGGTGTGCTTCACCGATCCGGAACTGGTGGTGGTCGGCAAGACGCCGGACGAAGCCAAGGCGGCCGGGCTGGACTGCATTGTGTCGAGCTTCCCGTTCGCCGCCAACGGTCGGGCCATGACCCTGGAATCGAAAAGCGGTTTCGTGCGGGTCGTGGCGCGCCGGGATAATCATTTGATCGTCGGCTGGCAAGCGGTTGGCGTCGGCGTGTCGGAGCTGTCCACCGCATTTGGCCAGTCCCTGGAAATGGGCGCGCGCCTGGAGGACATCGCCGGCACCATCCACGCCCATCCGACGCTGGGCGAGGCCGTGCAGGAAGCGGCGTTGCGGGCGTTGGGGCATGCGTTGCATCTGTGACAGTTGTGGGTGAATAACTTGTGGGAGCAAGGCTTGCCCGCGATACAGGCGATGCGGTCCTTCAGAAACCGAGTCGCCTGTATCGCGGGCAAGCCTTGCTCCCACAATCCCTCACAACGACCGCAGGGCTGTTTTCAGCTGCAGGATTCATGTTACAGGCTGCGAAACAACCCCGGAATGAAGTATTGTTGTCCCCATCCAAAAAACGTCAGAAGCCTTGAACCGTTTCGACGGTTGTTAAGAAATAGAGGGTGTCATGGGTAACGAGAGCATCAATTGGGACAAACTGGGCTTTGACTACATCAAGACCGACAAGCGCTACCTGTCGCACTGGCGCGATGGCGCCTGGGACGCGGGCACCCTGACCGACGACAACGTGCTGCACATCAGCGAGGGCTCCACCGCCCTGCACTACGGTCAGCAGTGCTTCGAAGGCCTGAAGGCCTATCGCTGCAAGGACGGTTCGATCAACCTGTTTCGCCCGGACCAGAACGCCGCCCGCATGCAGAACAGCTGTGCCCGTCTGCTGATGCCGCACGTCGACACCGAGCAGTTCGTCGAAGCCTGCAAGCAAGTAGTCCGCGCCAACGAGCGCTTCATCCCGCCTTACGGTACTGGCGGCGCGCTGTACCTGCGTCCGTTCGTGATCGGCGTGGGTGACAACATCGGCGTGCGCACCGCACCCGAGTTCATCTTCTCGATTTTCTGCATCCCGGTCGGCGCCTACTTCAAGGGCGGCCTGACCCCGCACAACTTCCTGATCTCCAGCTTCGACCGCGCCGCCCCACAAGGCACCGGCGCGGCCAAGGTCGGTGGCAACTACGCCGCCAGCCTGATGCCCGGCTCCCAGGCCAAGAAGGCCAGCTTCGCCGACTGCATCTACCTGGACCCGATGACCCATTCGAAAATCGAGGAAGTTGGCTCGGCCAACTTCTTCGGCATCACCCACGACAACAAATTCGTTACCCCAAAATCCCCTTCGGTCCTGCCGGGCATCACTCGCCTGTCGCTGATCGAACTGGCCAAATCGCGCCTGGGCCTGGAAGTGATCGAAGGCGACGTGCTCATCGACAAGCTCTCGGATTTCAAGGAAGCCGGCGCTTGCGGTACCGCTGCGGTGATCACCCCGATTGGCGGCATCAGCTACAAGGACAAGCTGCACGTGTTCCATAGCGAAACCGAAGTCGGCCCGATCACCCAGAAGCTCTACAAAGAGCTGACCGGCGTGCAGACCGGCGACGTGGAAGCGCCGGCGGGTTGGATCGTCAAGGTCTGATCCAAGCCCTTCCAGGCACCTGAAGGCTTTTTTGTGGCGAGGGGATTTATCCCCGCTCGAGTGCGAAGCGCTCGCTTGGTTTTTGTGGCTCACCCAAGTACTAGGGGTTGCTTCGCAACCCAGCGGGGATAAATCCCCTCGCCACAGAGATTGCGCGGCCTCAAAAAAAAACCACTCCTGCTTCAGCAGGGGTGGCTTTTTTACATTTCGCTCAGTTACTCCCGCCGCAACACCAGCCATCGCCCCCAACGCTGGCGAAACCATCCGTAACCGCTGACCAGCAGAATCCCACTCAATACCAAAGCCGCGCCAACGATGAAGTTCGGCTCCAGTGGCTCATCCAACAACCAGACACCAAAACCGATGCCGAAAAGCGGCGTCATGAACGACAGTACCCCCAATTGCGACGCGAGGTAGCGGCGCAGCAGGGAAAACCAGATCAGGAAACTGGCGAAGGACACCAGCAACACCTGGAATGCCAGGCTGGCGATGAGTTGCGGCGTGGGGGTGATCGTCGTTTGCCCCAGAGCCACCGACATTCCGATCAGCAGTACCCCGGCGCCAACCAGTTGGTAAAGCAGCGTCTGGCTGGCCGGCAGATTCGTCAACCGCGAACAGCGTACCGTCACCGTGGTTGCACCCCACAGCGCGCCGGCCAGCAAGCCCATGCCATCACCGAGCAACGAGCTGCCGTTCGCCGCCCCCGAGCCTCCGCTGAAGGCCACCACGATCCCGCCGAATGCAACCGCGATGCCCAACCACTGCGCCGGTTTGAGGCGTTCGCTCGGCAATCTCCAATGCAAGCCGAGGGCGGCGAACATCGGCGCGGTGTAGAGGAAAATCACCATGTGCGAAGCCGTCGTATGCCGCAGGCCTTCACCCACCATCACGAACTCCAAGGCAAACAACAACCCTACCAACAGGCCCGGGCGCCAACTGCCATCGGCCAGGGACAGGCGTTCACCGCGCGCCAGCACCAACAGCCAGACCAGCACCGCGGCGATGGCTGAGCGCACGCCCAGTTGCAGCATCGGCGCCATGTCGACGGCGCTGGCCTTGATCGCGACTTGCTGGAAACCCCAGATGGCACAGAGGCCGGTCATCAGGGCGCAGACCTGGCCATCCAGGGCGCGGCGGGTGGTCATGGGAAAGGTCCTTGGGCAGAAAGAGATGAAAGGATTGTCTGCCTGACACCTTTGCTGGATATAGTGATTACCCGACAAGCCATCCCGGTAATCCGCCATTGCGGTCGATATGCAGCCTCCAGCCCAACATCTGAAGATTCCTCCGTTCGACGCAGCCCTGCCCTCGCCGATCTACTTTCGCAGCGCCTGCATGCCGGCCCATGCGACTTACCCCCGGCACCGGCATGCCTGGGGTGAGTTCGTCTACTCCTACAGCGGGGTGATGGAAATCGAGATCGCCCAACATCATTACCTGGCGCCACCGCAGTACGGCATCTGGCTGCCACCGGACATGGAACACGTTGGATTCAATCGGCATGAGGCCTGCCATTGCTCGCTGTACCTGGCCGCCGAACTGTGCGACGCACTGCCTGCCGTGCCCTGTGCGCTGACCTTGAGCCCGCTGATTCGCGCGTTGCTGGAAGAACTGCGCAGCGACCCGCCAAGCCAGCCACAGACGCCCGAGCAGCAGCGCTTGTTGCAGGTGCTGGTGGACAAGCTGGCGCGGGCGCCCCATGCCGGCAGCTATTTACCGTCCTCCGATGATCCACTGCTGGGCCCGGTACTGCGGGCCTTGGAGGCGAACCCCAGCGACCCGCGTTCCTTGCCGCAACTGGCCCGCGCCGCCAACACCACCGAACGCACGCTGATGCGCCGGGCCCAACGGGACCTGGGCATGTCCCTGGTGGAATGGCGCCAGCGCCTGAAAGTCATCGAGGCCCTGGCCCTGCTCGAACGTGGCCAGAGCGTGGAAACCATCGGCCTGGACCTGGGCTACAGCAGCGCCTCGGCGTTTATCAGCATGTTTCGCAAAATGATGGGTACCACGCCGGATGAGTATCGGCGCAGGCATATGGCTGGATGATGTGGGTGGTGCTCGCGATAGCGGTGGGTCAGTTTTCTAAGGCTTGAATGTTCCACCGTCATCGCGAGCAAGCTCGCTCCCACAGAGGGCTTGGGCGTTCATGGGTTTTGTGTTCAGCGCAGGCCCATTGTGGGAGCGAGCCTGCTCGCGATAGCGCCAGTGGGTTTGACGTCGATCTCGGCACTGACCCCAAACCGCCCCGCCATCGCCTTGCGGCCACTGGCCGTCAGCCCCAGCGCCCGGCTATCCAAATCCTGGATCACCCATTTGCGCTTGATCGCCACTTGCAGCAACGCCGCGCCCAAGGCTCCGCCCAGGTGGGGGCGGCGCATGCTCCAATCCAGGCAAGGACAGGCGAATCGGCGGCGTTGCGTGGCGAGGTGCTGGACATCGACGCCCAATCCCTCGAACACCGCCTCACCGGATTCACTCAGCCGATAGCCCTCGCCCTCCATGTCCACCAGCCACTCGGCCTCGAACATGCGGTCATGCAGGCGCACCGCCAAGGTGCCGGCCATGTGGTCGTAGCAGGTGCGGGCAAATTGCAGGCGATCCGGTGTGCGCGGCGTGAACGTCGGCGTGGCGCTCTGGCCGATCACCATCAGCGCCTCAAGCGCCTGGGCCACGCGCGGGTCCGCCAGGCTGTAATAACGATGACGCCCCTGGACATGCAGGCGCACCAAGGCCATTTGCTTGAGTTTCGCCAGATGGGCGCTGGCGGTCGAGGCGCTGACCTCGGCGATGCTCGCCAATTCAGTACTGGTGCGGGCGTGGCCGTCCATCAGCGCACACAGCATCCGGGTGCGGGCCGGCTCGGCGATGGCTGCGGCCACGTGGGACACGCCCAGATCATGCTGTTCTACGTTCATATTTCGCTCCCCGACGAATCAAGCCATGCATCGACTGGAGATAGTAGCAACACTTTCGCCCTCACGAACAAGGCCGCGCTTCATGGACCCGATCACCGCCGCGACACATCCCGACCCTTACCCTTTCTACGCCGCCCTGCGCGCTGCCGGCGGACTGGCCTTCGACCCTGTGTTGAACCTGTGGGTCGCCAGCAGCGCCGAGGCCGTGTGCGCGGTATTGCATCACACCGACTGCCTGGTGCGCCCGGTCCACGAGCCCGTGCCCAAGGCCATTGCCGAGGGCCCGGCCGGCCACGTGTTCGGGCACTTGATGCGCATGAACGAAGGTGAACGGCAGCGTTGCCCGAGGGCGGCGATTGCGCCGGCGTTGCAAGACACCACCCCCCGGCAGATCGAAGCATTGGTCAGGGCCCGTCGCCTCCAGGACGGCGCCGAAGGCCTGCACCAGGCTCAATTCATCGGGCCGGCCAGCGTGGTCGCGGCATTGCTCGGTTTCAGCCCGACGGGCAGCCGCCTGATCAGCGCATTGACCGGGGATTTCGTCGCCTGCCTGTCGCCCCTGAGCCAGGCGCCGCAACTGGATGCCGCGCACCGGGCCAGCGAGCAACTGACCAGGTTGTTCCAGGAGCGGATCGAGGCGCAGGACAATCCTTTATTGATGCGCATGGGGCAAGGCTTCGAAGCCGCGGACAGCAAAATCGCCAACCTGATCGGCCTGCTCTCGCAAACCTATGAAGCCACCGCTGGCCTGATCGGCAACGCGCTGCTGGCGCTGATCGGCGATCCGGCGTTACGTCAGGTACTGCGGGACGACCCGGCACAGGTCGGCCCGTTACTGGCCGAAGTCCAGCGTTTCGACGCGCCCGTGCAAAACACCCGCCGCTTCGTCGCCGCCCCTTGCGAACTCCTCGGCAGCGCATTGAACCCTGGAGAAACGATCCTGGTGCTACTGGCCTCAGCCAACCGCGACCCGCAGCTCAACACACAGCCGGACGTCCTGCTGCTCGACCGCCCAAACCGCCGCAGTTTCAGCTTCGGCAGCGGACGCCATGAATGTCCAGGCCAAACCCTGGCCATGGGCATCGCCCGCGCCACCCTGGCGATGATCCTTGAGGGCGAACCACCACTGGAGCGGTTGACCTGGCGCTACCGCCCTTCGGTCAACGCACGCATCCCGCTGTTCAGTGAGCGGTCATGACCCGCTCCAGCCCCCTCAATCGTCCTGGGTCAGGACTTCCAACAACTCGATTTCAAAGATGAGGTTGGCGTTGGGCTTGATATGGGCGCCCATGGACCGCTCACCGTAGGCCAGGTGGGCCGGCACCCACAACTTGCGCTTGCCACCAACTTGCATGCCCATCAGGCCCAGGTCCCAGCCCTTGATGACGCGACCGGTGCCAATCACGCATTGGAAGGGTTTGCCACGACTGTAGGACGAATCGAATTCGGTGCCGTCTTCGAGCGTGCCGCGGTATTGAGTGGTGATCAGCGCACCTTTGACTACGCTTTTGCCGTCGCCCTGTTGCAGGTCGATGATTTGCAGTTCTTCATTCATGGCATATCCCTCGTGTGATCCTGGCGCGGGGTTTTCGCAGAAATCAGCACGCATGGCAAACGTTGTCTGCCCCGCATCAGGGAACCGCGACGGCCTCTTCGGTTCACATGGGTATCGGCCCTGCATTTCAGATAAGGATTTTCTGATGATCGACTCTCGTCCACACCACAGTTTCATTCCTCCGTACATCCTCAATCGCATCATCGCCCACGGCTCCGAACAGCAACGCTCCAGCGCCCTCGGCACCTTGACCCACGTGCGCAGCCTGCGACACAACCCTGGCCCGCCCAGCGCCCCGCCCGCCGCGGCGGCGCTGCCCAAGCCCGGCAAGGCCGGACATCCGCAACGCAGCGTGCATGACGCCCAGAACAGCATGGAACTGCCCGGCCAGCCGGTGCGTCTGGAAGGCCAGCGGGCCAGTGGCGACCCGGCCGTGGACGAGGCCTACGATGCCCTCGGCGCCACCTATGATTTTTTCTGGAAGGTCCTGGGGCGTGACTCCATCGACAACAAAGGCTTCGCCCTGGTGGGCAGCGTGCATTACGGCCAGGGCTATGAAAACGCCTTCTGGAACGGCGCGCAGATGGTGTTCGGCGACGGCGATGGCGAAATTTTCCAGCGTTTCACCCGCTCCCTCGACGTGGTTGCCCACGAACTGGCCCATGGTGTCACTGAAAGCGAAGCCGGGTTGGTCTACGCCAACCAGTCCGGTGCGTTGAACGAATCCATCTCCGATGTGTTCGGTGTGCTGGTCAAGCAGTTCGTGCTCGAACAGACCGCCGACCAGGCCGACTGGCTGATCGGCGCCGACCTGCTCACCGACAAGATCAACGGCGACGGCCTGCGCAGCATGTCCAACCCCGGCAGCGCCTACGATGACCCGCTGCTGGGCAAGGACCCGCAACCGGCGCACATGCGCGAATTCGTGATTACCCGGGAAGACAACGGCGGCGTGCACATCAACTCCGGCATCCCCAACCGGGCCTTTTATCTGGTGGCGACCACACTCGGCGGATTTGCCTGGGAAAAAGCCGGCCGGATCTGGTATGAAACCTTGTGCGACCGAAGACTGGCCAACGACGCGTCCTTCAGCGCCTTCGCCCGCCTGACCGTCGAGCACGCCCGCCAGCGCTTCGGCACGCGGGAAGTGCAGGCGGTACAGAACGGCTGGGCCCAGGTCGGCGTCGACCTGACACAGGAGAGCTGATGAAAACCCTTCCAGACCTCGACGACAAGGCCGTGGTACGGCTGTCGCGCCAGGGCGGCGTGGCCGCCATCCATGCACTGACCCGGCCACGGGAAATCGAGTTCGCCCAGTGCGACCTCGACCAGCGCACCCGCATCTGTTCGGTCTTGGAGGGCTGCCTGCCGCTGACCTCCTCCACGCCCGGGCGCGGCGACCAGCGGTTTTTCCAGATCGAGGTGCGTTATCGCGCCAACGACCAGGACGACGAGATGGTGCTGCAGGTGCCCGAGGACCAGGCACCCGGCGAGTTGGTTCACCTGTGGGACAAAGGCGAAGTGCTCTGAACTAACGCGTGGCCGGCACGATCTTGACGATCGCGCCGGACACGGTTTCGATCAGCAGGTACTTGTCGTCGATATGCACCCATTGCTGCTCGTTTGTCGGCTGTTCGAGCTTCTTCTGTTTCCAGTCTTTCATGGCCCGGTCCGCACGCTGGTAGTCCGCTGGTACCCGGTCGTTCTCCACCAGCCTGCGGCCATTGCTCGGCGAATGCTCCAGGGCGTCTCCGGTTTTCTCGACCGCTTGCGCAACAGGCCCGAGGGCTCCGAGGCCGGCAATCAGGACCAGGCTGGCGATCAGGGTGGGTTTGCGCATAGAAAAAACTCCAGTTATTCGAGGGACTGAAACTGGGACTTCGCGGGCGGCAAATCATTCCTTAATTCCTGGAAACTCTCCTCTGCTTGTTCCTGGTGGCCCCTGTAGGAGCTGTCGAGCGGGAGCAAGCTCCCTCGCCACGGGTCGTGCATGGCATAGTGACAAGCCTGGACTACAACACTCGCCGGACGGCCCCACCATGAGCACCACCACTTCTTCCCCTGCCCTCAAGGAAATCTTCAACAACGCCCGCCTGGAGCACATCGCCGGCGAAATGCGTGCGGTGTACCCGGCATTCGACGCCAAGGCGTTCTTGCACATGGCCAACGACGGCCTGGCCGAGTTGTCGGTGATGCAGCGCATGGCCCGGGTCAGTGAGTGCCTGCACGCGGTGCTGCCCTTCGATTATGAAGCGTCGCTGGAGGTGCTGCGTGCCCTGGCCCCGCGTCTGAACAGCATGTTTGTCAGCATGTTCCTGCCGCACTACGTGGCGTCTTACGGTCGACATCACTTCGACATGTCGTTGGACGCGCTCCAGTATTTCACCCGGTTCGGCTCGTCGGAGTTCGCCGTGCGGCACTTCCTGCGCGACGACCTGGAGCGCACCCTCAAGGTCATGCACAGCTGGGCCCTGGACGCCAACGAGCACGTGCGCCGCCTGGCCAGCGAAGGCAGTCGACCGCGCCTGCCGTGGTCGTTTCACCTGGAGCCGATCCAGGCCAACCCCGACCTGGCCGCCGCGATCCTCGACACGCTCAAGGCCGACGACAGCCTTTATGTACGCAAATCCGTGGCCAACCACCTCAACGACGTCACCAAACAGCATCCCGATTGGGTACTGGACCAGATCGAAGGCTGGCCACTGCAAGACCGCCACACCGCATGGATTGCCCGGCATGCGCTGCGTAGCCTGATCAAACAAGGCAACCCCAGGGCACTGGGGGTCATCGGCGCCGGTGGCAAGGCGCAGGTCCAGGTGCTGGATTTGCAGGTGACGCCGGCGGTGATTCGCTTGGGGGAACAGGTCACGCTGTCCTTCACGGTGCAATCAACCCTCGAGCAGAGCCAGCGCCTGGTGATCGACTACGCCATCGACTACGTGAAAGCCTCGGGCGGCACCTCGGCCAAGGTCTTCAAGCTCAAGACCTTCGACCTGCCCGCCCTGGGTTGCGTCAACCTCAGTCGGTCCCAATACATTCGCGAGCTGACCACGCGCAAACACTACGCGGGCCGGCACGCCGTGCACCTGTTGGTCAACGGCGAGCGGCTGGGGAGCACGGCGTTCGATATCGTCTCCTGAGGGTGTATCAGGCCATCGCCACGGTTTTCGCCTGGCGAATCTCCTGCAGGAAGCGCTCGGCCGGCAGCGGATGCCCCAGCAGGTAACCCTGCAACGAATCGCAGCCCAACTGAGTCAGGAAGTCCTGTTGCACATCGGTCTCCACGCCTTCGGCGACGATCCGCAGACCCAGGGCCTGGCCGAGGGCGACGATGGCCGAGACGATCGCCGCATCATCGCTGTCGTGCTCCAGGTCGCGCACGAAACCGCGATCGATCTTCAGCTCGTTGGCCGGCAGGCGCTTGAGGTACATCAGGCTCGAATAGCCGGTGCCAAAGTCATCGATGGACAGGTCCACGCCCATGTCCGAGAGCTGCTGCAGCACTGTCATGCTCGCGTCCGCATCGCTCATGGCGGTGGTCTCGGTGATTTCCAGGGTCAGGCTGTTGGCCGGCAGCTTATGCGTCTCCAACGCCTTGGCCACGCTCTGCACCAAGCCGGCGTGGCAGAACTGCAAGGCCGAGAGGTTCACCGCGATGCGCCAGTCGGTATAACCGAGCACGTACCATTCGCGCATCTGCCGACAGGCTTCGTTCAATACCCATTCGCCGATGGGGATGATCAACCCGGTCTTTTCTGCCAGGTCGATGTACGTGTCGGGCATCAACAAGCCCTGGGTCGGGTGGGTCCAGCGCAACAAGGCCTCGGCCCCGACCGGACGACCATTGGCCGCGTCGAACTTGGGCTGGTAATGCAGGCTGAACTGGCGCTGTTCGACGGCCAAGCGCAAGTCTTGCAGCAGCTGTAATTGCTTGCGGGCGTTGCTGTTCATCGAGGCGTCAAAAAAACTGTAGCCGTTTTTGCCGGCGCCCTTGGCGTGGTACATCGCCGCGTCGGCGTTCATCAGCAGCTCTTCGGCGCTCTGGCCGTTGCCGGGGTAAAGGGCGATGCCAACGCTGGCGGATATCTGCAAGTCATGCTCCGTCACCCGGAACGTGCGCCCGATCAAGCCGACCTGGCGTGCCGCCAGTCGCAGGGCATCGTCGGGCTCGGCCAGTTGCACCAGCAGCACGAACTCATCACCGCCGATCCGTGCCAGGGTGTCCTGGCTGCGCAGGTCTTCGCGCAGGCGCAGGGCCACGTCCCGCAGCAACAAATCGCCCATGTGGTGACCAAAGGCATCATTGACCGGCTTGAAACCATCGAGGTCGATAAACATCAAGGCGAAGCAGCCGCCCTGCTCTTGCACCCGATGCATGGCCTGGTCGATCCGGTCGGCCAGCAGCACACGATTGGGCAGTCCGGTGAGGGGATCGTGCAGGGCCAACTGGGTCAATTCCCGGTTGGCCCGGGTCAGGGACTGGGCCAGCTCGGCGGTGCGGGCTTCCAGGCGCGCATCGAGAATCGAGGTGAGCAAGGCAATGGCCAGCACCGCCAGGGTGGTGATCAACACCAGATTATCCAGGCCCTTGCCGCTCAAGCCGTCCAGCGAGCCACAAAAACTGCCTTCGCTGAACCGCGCCCCGGCCATGCCGGTGTAATGCATGCCGACGATGGCGATGCCCATGACCACCGCGGCGCCCGCGCGAGCCAGACGCACATGAGGGGTGTTCTGGCGCAGGCGAAAGGCAATCCACAGCGCCGCCGCAGACGCGCCGACGGCAATCACCAAGGAAGCCCCGAAGAACGTCGGGTCGTAATCGATGCCCGGCTGCATCCGCAGCGCGGCCATGCCGGTGTAATGCATGGCGCTGATCCCGGCGCCCATGATCAGCGCACCAAAGGCCAGTTGCCACGCCGGCAATCGCGGCTGGCTGACCAGCCACAGGGCGAAACCGCTGGAAAGAATGGCAGTCAGCAGTGACAGCGCGGTGATCGGTACATCGTAGCCAAGCTCTATCGGCAAGGTGAACGCCAGCATGCCGATGAAGTGCATGGACCAGATGCCCACCCCCATCGCCAGCGCGCCCCCGGTCATCCAGAAATGCGCGGCACGCCCCTGGGCGGTCGCGATACGCCCGGCCAGGTCCAGCGCGGTGTAGGAAGCCAGTACTGCAACAAACAAGGAAATCGAAACAAGGGCGGGGGAGTAACTGCCGATGAGCATGGTTTTTTCTCGTAACTGGAGAACCGGACTGCTTCCATGCCCGGTGGAGGCCGGCGATTGTACTGAATCCTGACAGGGACGCACGAACCAAATATCAAAAAGCCATCAAACCTGGAATATTTTCGACGAAAGACACTACGCCTAGCAGGGTGAATATTTTTTGTGGAGAGCATCAATCATCTGTTCACCGCAGATCCATTGTGGGAGCGAGCTTGCTCGCGAAAGCGGTGGGTCAGCTTGCTTCAGTGTCGAATATGCCGCCGTCATCGCGAGCAAGCTCGCTCCCACACTGGATCTCCTGTGAATATAAAACTTGTACCCGACCCAAATCCCCTGTGGGAGCGAGCTTGCTCGCGA